>CAYNKN010000058.1:0-12443 GCA_964397805.1 uncultured Chryseolinea sp.
GTAAAAAATGTTTTATCAAAAAAATCAATTCGTTTTCATCAAACGGCTTTGTTAGAAACAAATCAGCTCCTGCTTTTATACTCTCCTCTTTACTTGTCTCACTTGCTTGAGCCGACAAAACAATAATGGGTATATCACGCAACGAACTTTGCACGCGAGTCTCTTTGATAAACTGAATACCGTCCATCACAGGCATCCTCAGATCAGAAATTATCAGATCGTGCAGCGTGTGTTCTAGTATGGCCAACGCCTCTTGTCCATTGGCCGCAAGTGTAACCCGAAAACCCTCCATCCGCAACATATCTCCCATTGCTTCGGCTAGCAACAGTGTGTCGTCAACAATTAAAATCGAGTGACCCATTATACTGTTGGTATGGTTACCGAAAATACAGTTCCGCCATTTGCGTTACTCATGACCTCAATTGTGCCTCCCAATAAATCGACAGCCTTTTTTACAATTGATAATCCTAGCCCTGTTCCTTGAATTACGGCTGCATTAGGAGCCCTATAAAATGGTTCAAATATTTTTTTTACTTCCTCTTCTGCAATACCTATTCCCTCATCCCGCACAATCACGCGCCAACCATTTTTGTTTTGCACTACATGTACCTGAACTGCCGTTTTAGTTGGTGAAAACTTAATCGCATTAGTAAGCAGGTTAATAAAAATATTTCGAAGCAGATCAGGATCCGTATGAAGTATTGGATCTAACAAATCAAACTGAAGTATTACCCTATTTGTTTCGTTGTGCATACGCTCCACTTGCTCTTTGAGCGTTTCAAAGAATTCTACAAATTCAACAGGTACTTTTGTTATCTGAATTTTTGTTGCTTCCGCACGACTAATGGTTAGTACATCTTCCAATAAATGTGTCATGTGCTCTACTTGCTTTAGCATCACGTCAATTTTAGTATCTACCTCACTATCGGTCATTCGCGATCTATACTTTCGAATGTGATTAGCCGATAATTTGATGGTAGATAGTGGTGTTCTAAACTCATGTGAAACTGTAGACGCAAATTGTGATTTAAGTGCAGCAAGTTCCTTTTCCTTTTCAAGCGATTTATTTAGTTCCTGTGTTCGTTCCGTAACTTTTTTCTCTAAAGATTGTCTATACGCACAAAGTTCTGTGATGTCTTGCCCCACGGCAATAAGTCCCACTATTTTTCCCGTAGCATTTGTCCGTGGAGTTGCGCTAAGTAGCAAAATATCGCGTTCACCACTTCGATTAACAATTTCAAACTCTTTTAAATCTATCGCATTTCCATCAAGAACATGCTGAATATATTTTTTAACAACAATTTGGCGTGCTTCACCCACAACGAAATCAGTGAGTTTCTTTCCGACTAACTCGTGTTTGGCATACCCGGTTACCACCCTAGCTTGCTTGTTCCATTCATTTACCAAACCATTTTCATCTACACCAATTATAACAGCGTTAGCACTTTCAATCAGGTTTGATAGCTCTAGTGCACTAGCCATAATTTTACTTTCATATTCTTTATGAACGGTAACATCTGTTTCTACAGCAATAAACTTATGAAGCTTATTGTATTCATTAAAAACCGGATTAATGTTCATCTTTATCCAAAACTTACTTCCATCCTTGGTATAATTCAGCACTTCTTCTGTACAAGATTCTCCGCGAGAAATAGCGTGTCTAACTCTATCCAATACTTCACGATTGGTTTCTGTGCCTTGTAGCATTCTAGGTGTTTTACCTATTACTTCCGCCAACTTATATCCTGTTCGTCTAATAAATCCTTCGTTTACCCATTCAATGTTTTCATCTGCATCCGTAATAATTACCAGGTTTTCTGTTTTACTGGCTACCAGCGAAAGCTTTTCTATTTCGTGTAGTGCCTGCATACGCTCATCAATATCTTGCATAGCACCAATCACACGAACAGGTATCGCATTCTCGTAAACTATGTAAGCACGATCGTATGTGTACTTATAGGTTGAATTAGCACATCGATATCGATAGATGGCGCTCCAGTTTAGTTTATGTTGACGAATAGCTTCGCCTAAACCATCTAAAACATCTTGTTTATCTAGTGGATGAAGATTGTTGATCCATACCGCCCTGGGAATATTGATTTCATCGTGTCCATATATGGTTTGCAGTCCATGATTCCACTCCATGCGATCCGCCTGAATATTCCAATCCCAAATAGCATCATTCGTTGCTTTGCTAAGAATCTCATATTTACGCGTTATCTCTTCAACTGCACTTTCAAGAAATTCAATTTTCTGATCTTTGGCATCCATAAGAGCTTGTTGATTGTTCGCTAGGTCGTTGGTATCACATTTAAAAAAGAATCACTGAAATAAAGTTTTAAGTTTTTCTGAAGTGAGTGGTTTGGAAACGAAATCGCTCACCACATGATAGGTTTTAGCCTTTTCAATATCTTCCACATCGATGGAAGAGCTTAGCATATATATTTTTGATTTTTGATGAACTTCTACTGGTAACTTTTGAAACTCATTCAAAAATTCCCAACCGTCCATAATCGGCATATTGATGTCCAAAAAAATTATAAAGGGCAACTTTTCAGAAAACGAATAGCTCCATTGTTTAAGTTGATCGAGTGCCACTTGAGCGTTGGAGTAGTCATGCACATCAAAACTGAAATTCATTTTAATAATTTTTGTATTGATCATATTCGTTATTGCATCATCATCGATGAGCATTACACTTGTACTACTTAAACCCTTTTCCATAACATTCTTTTTAACAAATTTTAATTATTGAATTTACTGTACTTACTATTTCTGCTACTCCTTCACAACTCACATTGACTTACCTATCTGCGCAATTAATTTTTTACTTTATTGTTAAGTCCTACTAGACTCAAAGGTGCATTTGTCTATTGCGGAAATCAATTTACCGAGTCGTGAAGTTTTGGAATATAAACTCGAAACGTAGTACCCGCACCTAATTCACTATCAATCTCCACACGACCTCCGAGCGACTCGGCATGGGTTTTTACTAAATGTAATCCAATTCCTTTTCCCGGAATACTCCCGGTATGAAATCGTTTATACAGACCAAATAATTTGCTGCCGTTTTTTTCAAGGTCAATACCTTCTCCATTATCTTTTACCGATAGGCAAATGAATTTCTCATCTTGACAACTCTTTACTTCAATAAGTGGTGGCGTATCAGTTCTTTTATACTTAATAGCATTAGAAATTAAATTATATAAAATACTGTAGAGATAACTTTTAATTGTCCAAATTTCTGACACTGCCGAAAAATCTTCTACGATGGTTGCTTTACTGTCTGCTAGCTGATCCTCGAGAACTTGTTTGATAAGATTCAGTTTTGTTTCCAACGAAACAAGTTCCATACTTTCGTTTGTTGACTTACGTGCTGAAACAATCGTATTGATATCTTTCACTACATTATCTAAGTGAGTAGCTTCTTCATTCAATTTTTCTATCAAATACTCATTTTCTACTGACTCACTCTCCATCACATTAACCAATCCCATAATTTTGGCAATCGGAGCCCGCAGGTTATGTGAAACGATATAGGAAAATTGTTGTAGGTCGCGGTTTTTATTTTGAAGTCCATCAATTAACGCCAATCTTTCAAGTTCGACTGTTTTACGTTCAGTTATATCTTGATTTACGCCAAAATATTTAATCGTTCTACCTTGCTCATTCTTTATAGTTTTAAAATGAATAGAAATAAATCCAATCTCGCTGTTTGAATAAACAATACGATGCTCTCCTTTAAAACTAAAGTCTGCTTCTACAGATTCGATAGCATCCTTGAATGCCTTATTAATTACTACTTTATCATCAGGATGAACAAAGAGTTCCATATAACGAGCTAACCTCATGGTGTAGCCCCCAGTAACTTCAGCTGTAGTTTTAAAGACATCATAAAACTGATCGTTAAATGTAAATAGGTCGTTCATAACATCGTACTCCCAATACCCTAGTCTGGCAATGCTGGCTGCTAGTGTAAGTTGATTATCTCTTCGTACTAATGTTTCTTCATATTTTTTACGCTCAGTTATATCTTGCTCAATAGCCATAAATCCGGTTAGCTTATTCTTACTATTATGCAATGGTCTAACCTCAATATCTAACCAATATTCACGCCCTGACTTACCATAATTAATTAATTCTACTCGGAAGCCTTGACCTTTTTTAACACACTCGCCCATATACTTACTGGTGGTCTTATCGGTGTTAGGACCTTGCAGTATGTGCCCTGGTTTTTGTCCTACTACTTCGGCTAGTGTATACTCGGTTATGCGTTCAAATCCTTTGTTTACCCAAGTAATCCTACCTTGTGTATCTGCAACAATCACAGCGTTTACGGTAAGACTAGCAACATCTGATAGTTTCTTATTTTCTTCTTCTATTTCTTTCTGTTGCGTGATGTCCGTTACCATCGACAACACACCTCCATAAACACCATTTTCATTAAATAAGGAATTTGCCGAAACGTTAGTCCACATTTCTCTACCGGTCTTTGAAATAAATTTGATTTGATCTTGGCAACTTAGACCTTCATTTTTCTTTTGTGAGAATAATGCCCCGAGCGCAATACCTTCGTCATCCATAAAAGATGAAATTTTCTTTCCGATTATTTCTTCTCGTGTGTATTCCAATATTTCGCACAACTTGTTATTTACAAACGTGGTGGTATCATGCTCATCGGTCACCCATATTCCTTCCTGTGCGGTTTCGACTATTTGCCGATATCGTTTTTCATTGGCTTCAATTTTTTGCCTCGATAAAACCTGTTCAGTCACATCAATCGAGAAAAAGAAAACACCCTCTACTTCACCTTGTTCATTTCGATAAGGTTGTACTACATAATTACAATAAACATTAGCGAGCTTGCCCGAATCATCTTTGTACATTTTTAAGAGTACTTCATCTCTGCTAATTGTTCTCCCCGATTGATATACCTTATCTAAAAGTTTGATTAGCCCTTGTGATTCCAATTCAGGAAAAACCTCTGCCACAGTTTTACCAACAACATCTTTCCTGCCGGTAAACTGCTGATACAATGGGTTAACTAATTGATATACATGCGTTGGCCCTTTTACTATTCCAATGGCCGCAGGTGCTTCTAAAAACAAATCTATAAAACGCTGTTGTTCTTGGCGATGTGCATACTCTAACTTTTTTATTGCTGTAACATCTCGTGCTACTCCGTACCGAACACGATCTTGATCATCCCAACGAGTAGACCATGAAAGTGTCACTAACGATCCGTCCTTTCGAACATAACGATTTTCAAAATTACTCAGCAAATTGCCAGACATCACATAATTAGCCGAATCAATTGTTTTTTGTTTATCCTCCTCATACACAAAATCAGAAATCTTTTTTCCGATAAGTTCTGCTGGTGTATATCCTAAAATAGTTTCGCTGGCTGCACTCGCATGCAGGAAGTATCCCTTTTCACTGACACTACAAATTAAATCCAGCGAGTTTGCATCAATATTTCTAAGTAGGGCCTCAGACTTTATCTTTTCTTTTTCCAGTCTGTACTTCTCGAGTACATTATAAATTGCGACTGGTAATCGCTGTAACCGATCTTTTAGAATGTAATCATCAGCTCCTGCGCGCATGGCTTCTACCGCAAATTCTTCTGACACTGTACCTGTCACTAAAATAAATGGAATCTTTAATTTAGATTGGTTCAATATGTTAAGCGCTTCTATTGAATTAAAAGCAGGAAGATTATGATCGCTAATAATAACTTCCGGTCTGTATGTTGTCAATGCTTCGGTGTAGTCCTCTCGGTTAGAAACAAGCTTTAATTCATAAGGGATATTCCCCTTCTTTAAGGTGCGCGCAACGAGATCGGCATCGGAAGCCTGATCTTCAAGGTGGAGAATTTTGATACTACTAGTTGTCATGAGAGGGACTATTTTAAACGGGAGGGTGATTTAACATAACCCAATACATACCTGAATGAGAAATTGCTTCCATAAATCCAGTGAAATCAACCGGCTTTACGATGTAACTATTTGCACCTAGTGCGTAACATTTCTCTATATCCGGATTTTCTTTTGACGAGGTGAGTACCACCACGGGGATTCTTCTTGTTAACTCATTTGATTTTAGTTGTTCCAATACTTCAATGCCATCAATTTTTGGCATCTTTAAGTCCAATAAAATTACCTTAGGTTTCTCGTTTATATTTCTACCTGTAAATTCACCAGTGCCAAATAAAAAATGTAATGCTTGCACACCATCTTTTAAGTGAACTACCCCGTTGGCAATATTATTTTTTTTCAATGCACGTATGGTCATTTCTGCATCGTGCTCATTGTCTTCTATAAGTAATATCTCTACCACTGAATTTTTCATTCTCTTTATCGTTATGCAGCCCCCAACTTTTGCTCACCCAAAAATCGGGTGCTTTCTAGTTTGTACCCTATCAACTGATCTACTTGTTTATCGTCTGTATTCGTGCGCTTCTTCGGTAAGCTGAAATAAAATGCGGCACCCTCACCATCAACCGCTTCGGCTCGCATCGTGCCTCCATGTTTCTGAATGATTCGATAGGCAATAGCCAAGCCTACACCTGTGCCTTCAAATTCGCTATCGAGATGTAGGCGTTGAAAAACGCCAAACAATTTATTTACATACTTCATATCGAAACCAACTCCATTATCGCGTACACAAAACAGGATTTCCTCTCCTTCTTGCACACAGCTTATTTTAATAACTGGCTTATCGCGCTTAGATGAATATTTTATAGCATTCGATACTAAATTAGCCATGACGTGACCCATCAGTGATTTATCCGCCATCACTTCGGGCAGTGGTTCGATGATGACTTGCGCACAATGATCAACAGATTCTGAAATTTCTGCTAGTGCCGTCTTCGTTACCTCATTCATACTTATTACACTCTTGCGTATTTCTCTTCTGCCGAGGCGGGAGAATGTAAGTAAGTCATCAATTAAGGAACCCATACGTTTGGCATTGCTCTGTATATTACCAAGCAATCGGTTTGCCTCTTCATCTAAGCTGGCACTATAATCTTCTGCTAGCATTTGCGCATAACCACCCACGGCACGCAACGGTGATCGCAAGTCGTGCGATACTGAATAGGAGAAAGACTCCAGTTGTTGATTTACAATTTCCAATTCTCTCTTTTGCGTTAAGAGTTTTTCTTCGTCTGATATCCGTTGTGTAATATCTGTTATAAATTGTACGGTATAGAATTTATCACCCGATTGATACTGGTTTGCACTTACTTCCACAGGAAATTCATTACCATCCGCATGAATAGCAATTCGCTTTTTTGAAAGAACAGGTACCTGATCGATTATTGGTTCTATCCGCGGAGTCTGCCGAATTAATTCATTATTGTTCCGTCCTATTAACGTGTTGTGTTCAAAACCAAAAAGCTTTTCAGCAAATGAATTTACCATAACGATTTCTCCCTTTTCATTAGTTAGGATAATTCCTTGCGTACCATGCAAGAAAATTCCAGCCATCAATGTTTTCTCGTTGGACGCAATCATGTCGCGTTTGATATACCGCATAACAAAATAGCCCATGAAGCCCAAGCCTACCAGTGCATAGAAACGCGTTAATACAATTGTACGTAGTGCTGCCTCATCCTCAATGCGAACAATAGAAACGCTTATAAAGACTACTGATAGTAAGGCAGCGATGATAATATCGCGCTTTTTTTCTGATATCAACGTCAGCAATACACCCACTACATATCCCCAAGAAAGAAATACACCCTCCGGACTTAGTAATTCCAACAACCCTGTACCCAAGATAAGAACAAAACTAATCCAACTCAATAAGTCGATATTAAAAAGCTTTTTGTTTTTCATAGCGATAATGAGATTTCATAAACAACTTCAGGTATCCTTTCAAATTCATTTGACTTATCAAAAAAATAGTTTGCCCCCAAAAACATACATGTATTTCTGTATTGATCTTCTATTAGGTTAGTGAGCATGATAATCTTTAACTCTGGATATTTTTCGCGTAGTAGTATCAGTAAATTCATACCGTTAGTCGTAGGTAAGTCAGCTTCTAAATGGATATCCAGAATTACTACATTTGGCTTTTGCTCTTCAATTAAAGTAAGCGCCTCAGCAATATGGGTTGCGTTTCCTGCAAATTCCACATTACTCATTTCGCTAAGCATACATTTCAATCGATCCGCGATAAAGGGTGAATCGTCAACTGTAACTATTTTTATATTTGTGGCGATTTGGATTGTTCTCATACTGTCATTTTCTGATACAAATGACAGCAAATACTTCATTCCACTATTTAGGGTAAATTATGAAAGCGATGTAGTGGTTAGTACTACATGAGACAATTGTAAAAAAATTGAGGTAATTAGTGATTAGGGGTAAAAGTTCGCAGGTAAGCTTGAATAAAGTAAATTAAAGGATTAATTCAGTCCATGATCAAGAACATAACGAGCAAGTTCTGCATTATTCTTTAACATAAGTTTTTCGAGTATTCGCGCTCTGTAAGTACTAATCGTATTCACGCTAAGTGATATCTCTTCGGCAACTTCAGAAACCGTCTTACCCGCGCCAATAAGTTGAAGAACCTGCAACTCGCGATCCGAGAGAAATTCATGTGCTGCTTTTTCACCCGCCTGATTAGGAAGTTCTGCGAGCTTTTCGGCAATAGCCATAGAAATATATTTTTTCCCGGACAGTATTTTTTTTACCGCAACAAGTAATTCATCCGTAGCACTTTCCTTGTTTAAAAATCCGGAAGCTCCGGCCTTTAGAACACGCACTGCATACTGGTCTTCCGGATGCGCACTTAGTATGAGTATAGGCGTTTTAATATGATTGCTCCGTAACTGCTTAAGTGTTTCAATACCATTTCTGCCAGGCATAGAAATGTCCATTAAGATAATGTCCCACTTTTTACTTTGTACTTGATCTAGTACTTCATTACTATTTACTACTTCCGAAATGGAAGCTGAAGGAAATTCTTCCAGCAAGAGTTGGACTAATCCTTTGCGTACAATGGCATGATCGTCTGCTATAAGTATGTTCATGAGGCAATGGTAGCGGTAGTTAAAGTTAACGGTATTTTTAAAATTATACTTGTTCCACTTCCAGCTGAACTACTAATATCTAAGGTTATTCCGAGCATAGATGCTCGCTCGCGCATACCTATTAAACCAAAACTTTCCTTCATCGCTATTGCCGATTTGTCAAACCCCTGACCATTATCTTCGATGGTTAATACAATATGAGTTTTGGTGTTTATTAAAGAAGCTTGCACGCGAGTGGCTTTTGCATGGCGCATGACATTAGTTAATGCCTCCTGATAAATACGAAAAATCCCTGTGGCTAAATACCTTTCAACATAAATATCTTCTACTTTCGAGGCAAATACACATGGTATTTCTGTATGCTTACAAAATTCATTACTCTGCCATTCCAATGCAGCAATCAATCCCAAGTTATCTAAAATGCCAGGTCGCAGATCGGTTGCAATTCTACGTATCGTTTTTATGGTGTTATCCATCAACATAATCATCCCTGCTAATTTTTCATGAAACAATTTTTCATCGCGTCCTATTCTTTTTAACAACCACGAGGCATCCATCTTTAAGCCAGTAAGTTGCTGGCCTAGTTCATCGTGTATTTCGCGGGCAATCCGTGTGCGTTCTTCTTCACGTACTTGTTCTAAATGGGCAGTGAGTTTTTTAATTTCACTTGTATACACCAACAATTCTTTCTCTGCTTTAACACGCTCTGTAATATCAATTCCAACGCCAATCAAGTAGGGCTTTCCATTGATTTCTATTTTGTGGCCATTGAAATAATACGGTTTCTTCCTTTTGTCTTTGGTATAAAAATGAGCAGTGACTTCATCGCTTCCCTTAGAAAACACGGTGTTTATTTTTTTTGTTAATAGCGGCTTTTCGTCTTCATCATAAAAATCGAGTGGGTGCATGTGGCTGATTTCTTCTGCACTATACCCTGAGATGGTTTCAAAGTTTTTGTTCCAACGAGAAAACCGTCCATCCTGATCGTACAAATAAAATACACCGGGCAAACTGTTAATGAGGGAATCTGAAAACAACTGTTCTGAAGCAATCGCTTCTTCCACCTTTTTTCGTTCGGTTATGTCTTGGCAAGTTCCAGCGGCCCGGTATGGTTGGTGTTGCTCATTTCGAAAAATTCGCCAACGTTCTTCTACCCATTTTACCTGTCCACTTTTTGTAATTATTCGATGTTGAATTTCACACCTGTCATTAGATTGAAATGACTCCGTAAATGCCCTATCAACCTTATCGCGATCTTGTGGATGAATAAAATCTAAAAAGGCAGCCTGTGTAGGTTGAAAGGTAGCTGGATCTTCCTCAAAAATTTTATACGTCTGCAATGACCAGATTATATGCAGTGATACCAAATCGGTTTCCCAACTACCCACATTAGCAACTGCCTGCGCTTCGATTAGTCGAGCTTCATTTAACTCGATTAACTTATCTTTTTCCTTTACTTGGGTGATATCTTGGTAGAAAACTGTGAGCCCATCAGGTGACGGATAGCAACTTACCGAAAACCATTTTTTTAAAGGTGCATAAAAACTTTCAAAAATCACTGTTTTCTTTGTCGTATAGGCCTCCTGATATTTATCCCAAAAGATGGTCCCGTCTAACTCAGGATGTACGTCCAAGATTAATTTTCCGAGCGAAGCTTCACGGCCAGCGGGATGTTCTTCTAGTGCCGCATCATTTAAATAAGTGTAACGCCATTCCGTATTTACTGAAAAAACCTTGTCGCTAATACGTTGTAGAACTGCTTCTTTTTCTTTATAAGCACGTACGATTTCTTCTTCTGCCTTTTTTTGTTGCGTGATGTCGCGAAAGAAAACAGATAATCCATCTGCAGACGGATAGAGGTGATTCTTAAACCATTTCTTTTGAACAGGTAAAAAGGATTCAATATAGACATAACGCTGTTCTACAATAGCTTGATGGTAGGCTCTATAAATTGGTTGATTAACCAGCTCCGGAAACTCTTCCCAAACATTTTTCCCAATTAATGAATTTGCGTTTAAACCCAGTACGTGTTCTGCTGTTTTGTTAATGTAGCGATAGCACCACTCACGGTCGTACGAAATGAATCCATCACTTACACGCTCCAGAGTAGTTTTATATTGATTTTGGGAATCAATTAACAGTACTGTCTTTTTATCGACTAACTGTTTCAATTTCTCAGGCTGATGCGCTAAATACCAAGCAAATACACCACCGGTGAAAGACAATAAAAAACCCACAACAGAAAACGTGATATCTACATAAAGACGCTTCTGGTTATTCGCCATAACCATTAATTTCCAATCACCTTCGGGCACATCAATATTAGCATACACGCCTCTGTCTTCGTTAACAGATGTAGATAAAAAATATTCCTCCTGATAGGTACTGGGATTCGTTTTTGATAACTGATAAACAAACGCCCCTTGCTGCGTAGATCAATACCAACGGCTTTCAGCAATGTAGCTAACCGGATTATCACCACGGCAAAGCCTTGAAATTGATTCTTTTTAAAAATTGGAAGCCTTCCTACTATGCCCGTACCTCCCTGCTTCAACTCAAACGGTCCAGCAAAAGAAGGTGCTTTATTTTCTATTGCGCGGTATGCCTCTTGTCGTCTTGCACTATCACTAAAAATATCAAATCCCATAGCCGCCTCATGGCCCCTCATTGGGTAAGTATGTGTTATTACGCCTTGATGGGTGAGCTGTAGTGCATCGATATAGGGAGATGATTGTAAAATAGTTTGCGCAACACTATCGAATTGAATAGGTATACCGTATTCTGAAACAATAAACGCAAGAGTTTTAACGGCAGACATACTGTGGCCGATAGCAGCAACCAGACGATCTTTTACAACCTCCAGCTCACGCAAAACATATTGTTGTTCAGCCTTTTTACGAATCAAGTATTGTTGATAGGATATATACTTCGTGAGCAGCATCAAGCAACTGAAAACAACTATTCCAACAATGACAGATCTTCTCATGTGAGCAGATGTTTAAGCGCTAATGACACTACACTGGGGTGATGTCAAAAGACATAAATAGAACACAATTATCAGAACTAACTGAAGCCCTACTAGAACTGATATACTTCTAATGTAGGTAATTATACCCAATTAACGCGAAGAATAAATTAATTGATAAGATGTACTACTTGAGTCGGTGATGACTATTCCTATTTGATGGGAGTCCGTTACATCCAAGGGAGTAAGTTATAGTATAGAAGAAACTATTAAACGAAGTGTTTAACCGAAAAATTTTAAGAATTTATATGTGCTATTGCACTATTTTAAATATAAAAAGAGCCGGGCTTTGTGGCACCGGCTCGATGAATCAAACAAAAGACTAGCGTGAAATTTTACAAGGAAGCGGATGAGTTGATTCTGCTGCTTTTAGACGTGAGG
>CAYNKN010000059.1:0-12015 GCA_964397805.1 uncultured Chryseolinea sp.
ATTTAAATCGCGTGGTATTGATGTTATTGGGCTCAGCTTAGGCGAGCCGGACTTTAAAACACCGGCTCATATTTGTGAAGCAGCTAAGAAAGCAATTGATGATGGGAAATATTTTGCATACCCTCCCGTGGCAGGCTATCAAGATCTTCGTGAAGCGATTGCCGCTAAATATCAAAAAGAAAATAACGTTCCCTATAAAGCAGAAAATATTGTTGTCTCTAACGGAGCAAAGCAATCCATTGCCAATGTTATGTTGGCCTTATTAAATCCGGAAGACGAAGTAATTGTTTTTTCTCCGTATTGGGTGAGCTACGATGCCTTAGTGAGATTAACAGAAGCTACACCCGTAATTATTAATGGAGGTATTGAAAACGATTTTAAAGTAACTGCCACACAACTCGAAGCTGCCATTACATCTAAAACAAAAGCCGTTATCTTCTCATCACCGTGTAACCCAACAGGTTCGGTTTTCTCAGCTAAAGAACTTCAAGATATTGCACGCGTTATTTTAGCACATCCCAACTTATTAATTATCGCTGACGAAATTTACGAGCACATCAATTATCTGGGTGAACAAATCAGTATCGCTTCCCTTCCGGGGATGTTCGATCGCACCATTACCGTTAACGGGTTTGCAAAAGGCTTTGCCATGACTGGCTGGCGAGTAGGGTACATTGCAGCACCCAAATGGATTGCCGATGGTTGCAATAAAGTGCAAGGACAAATTACATCGGCTAATTGTTCTATCGCTCAACGTGCAGCACTAGCCGCTATTACAAGCGATCTACAACCAACACTTGACATGGTAGAGGCATATCGCCAACGCAGAGAAATAGTTTATACGTTACTTAAAGAAATCCCCGGTATTAAAGCTAATTATCCTCAAGGTGCATTTTATTTCTTCCCCGATGTAAGTTATTACTTCGGAAAAACAGATGGCCAAACTACCATTCAACATGCAGATGATCTTTGCCTTTACTTACTAGAAAAGGCACAAGTATCTTTAGTATCAGGTGGTGCTTTTGGCGAAGATAATTGTATTAGACTATCGTATGCGGCTGCTGAAGAGGATTTGCGTAAAGCCTTGAAACAAATTAAAGAAGCGTTAAGTAAGCTAAGCTGAGGGGAAAAATGGTTAGCTAAGCCTTAGTGCTCAAATTGTTTTTCCAGTGGAGCTAACTTTTCTAAATCCTCTAGTATTTTTCGATCGAGTGGAGTTTCTTTAATAACATTATAGTTATCCCAAAACAATTTGTTGTACGGATAATCTTGATATTGAAGCCCATAATTCCTCATCTTCTCGGTTGTTCCAATACGCTCACTAGGGTTCGGTTCTATAGAATTAATGAGTAGGTGTTGAATCAATTCCGTTTCAAACTTTAGTTCGTTGGTTTGCATATCGTACCAATGCTCGTTGGAAGTTACAGTAATGTAATTTAAATACATTTTATCTTCGAACCGCTTAAAGTCGATTGTTTTTTTATAACCAATGTATCGGCTCACTAAGTTTTTTCTTCTGGCCAGATTATCATCGGTCGTACTAATCTCAAAGGTTAAGTGGATGATTGAATAGTCTTGCTTATCGATAAAAATTCTTAAGTTAAACTCCTTCGTATGCGATACCACATACACTTCACGTCCATCGTAAAAAGAATCGCGCTCACGATTTATAGTGGCAAATAATTCTTCACGACTATCAATTTGGCGGTATCGAATGTTATTGTGAAGCAGCAAATCTTCCAACAAATTATGTTGCCCAAAGTATGCTGTAAATTTATTTTCATACCCAAGGCTTTTTCGCACCTCCACTAACTTTACACGCTCACGAAGTTTTGACTTATTTCGGGGTTCTCGATAACCATCATCAACAATTTTTACAGCCGCTTCCAAGAGGGCAATGTAGGTGCCTCCCACTTTTTTTACATCGCGATAAAAGCCATCCATCAGGTAAGGCTCCATCGGAAAATTCTTTTCAATACGATTTAACGCCAGTCGTAATATTTCTCCCCCGTTTAGCGAATCAGCAATAACAACTTCTTGCAATACAGTGGTCGACTTATTCATGCGGATTACGGTTACCGAGCCATCTAACAACGACCAAATAGGTGCTTCAAAATTTTCGTAACCCAGCATACTAATGGTAAGTATTTCATTGCGATAGGCTGGTTCAAAACGAAAGTCAAATTCGCCTTGTAAGTTTGTAATCGTCCCCAGCGATTTTCCTTTAATACCAACCGATGCAAACGGTAAGGGTTCAGCAGTAACCTGATCTTGTACTCGAGCCGACAACGTAATTCGTTGTGCTTTAACATTACTGACCACCAGTAGGAAGAGAAAGAGAACAAAAAGCCGCATAGACATAATGGATTTCAATTTGGGCAATTGAAGGCGCTTTTCAAACCTTCTGTAGGATATTCCCTTAAATTGAAGATTTGTCGCCTTAATACATTCCTGATCGGTTTTACATTTCATTGCGTAACTTTAATACTGAATTTAGCCATCTTGAAAATTTTTGATAACATACCTGGTATCTGGAAAAAGGCCTACTTGTGGCTTTGTTTGTGGTATGCTATCAACTATTCTGTTGGTACCTTTATCGAATGGCGATTAGAAAGACCTAGTACCTACATCTTTTGGAACGCTCTTTATCTGTTTGAAGCACTTTGTGTACTAATTGTTGCCATCTTCTTTTATGCTAATTGGCTCTTTAACTTTCGGATATATCTTCAAATAGCTGGGCATGCTGTTGGAGCAACAACTCACTTCCTCCTCATGGGTACGCTTTCCTACTACTTGGAAGATCACATTGAAGGTTACGCAGGTTGGGACATTTGGCAAAGTCACCTGGTTTCGCTACTTAAATGGGAAGGTCTTCACTTTCATGATCAATATATTATTACTGTGGGAGTATACTATGTGATCCGTTATTTCCAAGGCTTACAAAATCAAGAGCAAGAGAAAAGCGAACTCACCTTGAAAAATCGCGAAATGCAAATCTCCCTTTTAAAATCTCAAATCAATCCACACTTTCTATTTAATACACTCAATTCTATTAATACATTAATTGGTTCAAGCAAGGAACAAGCACGCAAAGTCATTACACAGCTTTCGGATATTTTTAGGTATGCGCTAGATTCTCATGGCGACCAAATGGTAAAACTTATTCATGAGCTTGATTTTATTGACAGTTACATACGCATTCAACAGGTGCGCTTTGGCGATCGATTAAAGTTTGTTAAACAAGTAGATTTTACTTGCTTAGGTGTAGAGATTCCGCCCATGATTCTTCAACCCCTGGTAGAGAACTCTGTTAAATATGGCATTGCCCCAAAAGATGATGGCGGCACCATTATCCTTACAGTAAAGCGCTTCAACAGCATGATTTTTTTTGAAGTAAAAGATGATGGGCTAGGTTCTAATGCCAAGCAAGTAATGGATGGAAGCTCTAGTGGTGTTGGGCTTAAAAATACGGATGAACGCCTGAAAAGTATTTTTGGATCGGGCTCAGGACTTCGGATACGATCGAACGAATGGGGCTACTCGGTTAGCTTCTTTATACCTTTTGAAAATGATGCCTTAGAAGAACTACCTTTAGAAGAACTCACTACCAAAGCCGGATAAATTAAACTAAAAATCAATTTTAGCTATGAACATAACCTGTATAATTGTAGATGATGAAAAACTTGCACGCGATCTGCTGCAAGAATACCTACAACAACTTCCCAACATCCAAGTACTAGGCGAATGCGCAAAGGGTAAAGATGCGGTAGAGATGATTGATAACTTAAAGCCTGATTTAGTTTTTCTCGATGTGCAAATGCCGGGCATGACTGGCTTTGATGTATTGGATGAAATTACCCATGACCCGTATGTAATTTTCTGTACTGCGTATGATCAATACGCTATCAAAGCATTTGAAAAGAATGCCGTGGATTACATTTTAAAACCACTCGATCAAGAGCGTTTTAAACAAGGTGTAGATCGTGCCATAAACCGTATGAAGGTTGAGCAAAACAATGTGGGTGAGCTATTACGCAGTATTAAAACCGATCACAAAACTTCGTATGATTCGCACATTTTTGTTCAGAAATCAGAGAAGTTACTTAACCTACCCATCGATGAAATAGTGCATTTGGAAGCGTCTGGCGATTACACTATTCTAACAACCAAAAGCGATCAGTTTGTTAGCTCTTCGGGCATTGGTAAGTTGGAAGAAATTTTAAATCCCGAAATTTTTATACGTGTTCACAGAAGCACCATTATCAATATTAATAGCCTGAAAGAAATTGAAAAGCATTTTAATGGAGGTATGGTGGTTAAAATGCAAAATGGGAAAACGTTTCCGGTAAGCAGAACGTACGCCAAGCTTATTCGAAAAAAAGTAGTTTAACGTTTAAGATTTGTATTAAAGGGGTTAACAGTCAAATACTGTTAACCCTTTTTTTATTTAGCCGGCTCTACCGCTGTTCCATAACGGAACACAACTTCTTTTCCATGGCTGGCAAAAATTTCACGCACTTTATCTTCAAAATTAAGTTGTGCTTGCTGAACAAACGCTGCCTCACGCGCATACTTTTTGGCATCTTTTATAAAGGCATTCATGGCGTTTGCCCGATCTTCACTTTTCACCCAATTCCAAGCTCCATGTTCGTCTTCAAAAGTAACATCGCCCATCGACTCAATGGATAGCAGGCGAGGAGCTCCGTATGTAACAACTGCTTTATCTTCCCCAATATCAACAGTGAATTTTTCCTGCAAATCAAAGCCAGCCTTAGCTTCAAACACTCCGATTATTTTAATTTTCTTGCGGCTATATGCCCACGTGTTTGTCCATACATATTGATGTTGAAATTTCTGCGATAAGGTGGTTAATTCTAATAACGGAATTTGTTGCTGAAGAACAACCGTATTATTAACCGTTATCTCAGGCGTAAACCGAAATGCATCGGCAAAATCTTTCCCAATACGCTTAGCACCTTCATAACTTTGAGCCGCAAACCGAGCAGGAATAATTACCACAACAACATACGCTGTTACTGTAGCCGCCAAAAGCAAAATAATAATTAGTATAATTTTTCGATTTGAAAACATGTGTACAAATACTGATTAGTAGAAATACCTTTTACCTGCTTATTATCATTAAGTAAGCGCACTTCAATTGCACACTCCGTAATTTATTTTTTCGGAAGCTCGAATTTCATGCGTACCCTTACTTTATCACGAATCGCTTCTTCTTTTCGTTTTGTTGGTGACCATTTTGGCCCTTGCTTAATCAGCCTGATAAGCTCCTCATCGCACCCATAGCCAATACTTCGAATTACTTTAAACTCAGAAAGTTGCCCCGTGGGTTCAATCGTAAATTGAACCGTTACCTTTCCTTCAATTTTATGTTCAATAGCCTGCTGCGGATAACGCAGTTGTTGTTCTAAGTATTGTTTAAAAACACGCTTACCGCCCTCGGGGGTTGCCAATTGTAAACTGGTGTAGTCGTAAGGTGAAAAAATAGAATCATCGCGTTCGCTACCATAACCAATTACAACAACCTCGCTCAGTTGTGAAACATCTACTTCCAAGGCCACATTCAATTCGGCCTCAGGTTTACTTTGCACTTCAATGTTTTGATAGCCAATAAATGAAAACACAACGGTAGGACTATGCTCACCAATAGGTAATTCATAATGCCCAAGCGCATCGGTAAAGGCACCTATGGCGGTTCCTTTTATAACAACATTTACACCGGGTAAACCAATACCATCTTCTGCCGCGGTTACCTGGCCTCTAATTACTCGCTCTTTCGTTGGAGGTGTTAGCGAAGTTTTACTTGCAGCAGCTACATCTACCGCGCGTTTCTTTGCGAATTCTACTGTTGATTTATCGGCAAGTTTTGCGTCTAATTCTATTTTGGCTTGATCCTCTGTAGCAGCGGTTACGGGTTGTTCTTCAGGCGCTCCTTCGTCCGCAACTTCTTCACTATCGTGTTGATACGCTAACAACACATCTTGCTTGTTTTCATCCGCTAGTGCTTTAGGTTCATGTTGCACTTGCGGCACCTCTGCTGATCGAGTTTCTTGTTGCTGTGCTTTTGGCTTTTCTAAACTCAATAAATTCTTTCGCTGATTTAAAGAGTCTGCTGATATTGGTATCTGTTCTTGTCCATCTTGATTACTCAACAACTCTTGCTGTTTTTCCTGGTGGAGCGCCAGCGTAGAAGGCTGATCTGTATCAACCCATTTAATTAATGCAATAGTACTCAGTACAGCGAGCACTAAACCGGCAGCAATACGAGCAATCCATACAGTAAGCGAAACAACCCTACCTTCGCGTTTCACTAATCGGTTCTCTAGTTTTAGCGTAAGCGCTTGAATATCTCGAACTGCTTCGTCTGGAGGTAGGATTTCTAATCCATCCAAGGCATCCGCCAGAAAGGGATCTTCCAACGAACGCTTTTCTAAAGCGTGACGTTCCTGCATAGTCATTTCGCCACGCTGATAACGGAGAATATCGTTGGTGTAATCATTCATGGTCGTTCCATGCAAATTTTCAGGTTTCGTTTACCGTTCTGAATGTAGCTCTTTACTTTTTTGTCGTCATGCCCGGTAAGCTCAACAATATCTTTGTAGCATCTTTGCTGAAGGTAGAACAGTGCAACACACTGCTTCTGTTCCGCTACCAGAGTTTCAATACACTTTTCCAATTTACTTAGATTTACCTCCAACTCGGGCTCGTCATCCAGATGTATAAGTGAATCGGTTTCCATAAGC
The DNA here is from genome assembly GCA_964397805.1 of uncultured Chryseolinea sp. Classification (GTDB taxonomy): domain Bacteria; phylum Bacteroidota; class Bacteroidia; order Cytophagales; family Cyclobacteriaceae; genus Chryseolinea. The sequence continues at coordinate 6,762 of CAYNKN010000059.1, forward strand.
GTCTCCGAAATTTCTATCGATTTCTTTCCCTTTTCAGCCCGAAGTTTCATTAAGCAGTGATTTCTGGCCGTAACATATATCCAGCTTTTAAAATGAGTTACTTCGTGTGCCTTTAAACTCCCGATAAGTTTCTCAAAAATCTGCATAACTGCATCACGACTTTCTTCGCGATCTTTCAAATACTTTAAACATACCCCATAAACTAACGTCATATAGCGTTGATACAGCACACCCAACAAAGTAAGGTCATTCGATTGCCGATACCGATCTAAAAGGGTTGTATCTGATAATTCATGGTTAGAGGAAGTCAAAAGCATTGTTGAAAATTAGTAAAAAAATAATCGGGTAACCGCATCCTTACTTTTCTATGCACCCAATAAACAGGTAATCAACCAGATTACCCAAACTCATCGTACATACATTCAGCTTATCTTCACTTACGCTGACTATCTCTACAAAGAATATTTACCAATCTGTTTGCGTCTGCATTGGGGTATTACCACATTAACCCTATTTTTGTCGAACATGGAACTGGAAGAGGCCCCTAAGCAACACTACACCGAACTGGAGAAGCAGTCAATCTTCGATAATGAGTTTATGCCGCACATAAACTCCATGTATAACTTTGCTTATCACCTTACATTAGATGCCGATGATGCTAAAGATCTGTTGCAAGACACCTACATGAAGGCCTTTCGGTTTATCAATTCTTTTCAACAAGGAACTAACGCCAAGGCATGGCTGTTCCGGATTTTGAAGAATAGTTTTATTAACGACTACCGAAAGAAAAGTAAGGAGCCTGCTAAAGTAGACTACCAAGAAGTAGAAAGTTATTATAACTCGGAGGATGTTGATCGGCAGATAACCCCCGACCTTCGTGTAGAAGCGCTTAAAGATATGATTGGGGATGAAATATCAAATGCCCTCAATGCGCTGGATGTAGATTTTAGAACCGTAATTATACTTTGCGACCTGGAAGGATTTAAGTACGATGAGATGGCTAAGATTTTAGATATTCCTATCGGAACAGTAAGAAGCAGATTACACCGGGCACGCAACCTATTAAAAGAAAAATTGGGCGAATACGCCAAACAAATGGGTTACAAAACTACATAAGCCAATGAGCCATCCTAACCAAAGTAACATGAAGCAAGATTGTCCGAATAAACGTGAGTGCCTGGAAATGCTTCAACTCATTGTAGATGGTGAGGCCACCACCGAACAAAAGGAAAACTTTGTTGCCAATCATTTAGAGCAATGCATGCCTTGTTACAACAACTACAACTTAGAACTTTCTATCCGTATGTTGTTAAAAACAAAATGTTCTGCCGAAGCTCCTCAAGATTTGGTAGACAGCATTAAGGTAAAGGTCATCCAAAACCTAGCACATTAATGGCTGGCAAAGCCCTCATTTTTTCTGCCCCCTCTGGTTCTGGCAAAACCACCATTGTTAAACACCTGCTAGAAACAAACCCCAATCTGGGTTTTTCCATTTCTGCCTCTACCCGCGATAGGCGCGGACGTACTGAAGAAAATGGCCAAGACTACTATTTTCTATCGCCCGAAGAATTTAAAGAAAAAATTGATGCCGATGAATTTATTGAATGGGAAGAAGTTTATGCGGGCAATTTCTATGGCACACTAAAATCAGAAATAGAGCGTATTTGGAGCGAGGGTAAGGATGTTATTTTTGATGTTGATGTAAAAGGTGGACTAAACCTTAAAAAATATTTTGGTGACAAAGCATTAGCGGTATTTGTAAAAGTACCTTCGTTGGAAGTATTAAAAGAACGATTGAGAGATCGGGGTACCGAAACCGAAGAAAGCTTATCGCGTAGATTGTTTAAAGCCACCTTTGAAATGTCTTTTCAAGATAAATTTGATGTTGTACTTATCAATGAGAATCTGGATCAATCATTGGCAGAAGCACAACAACTGTACGCACAGTTTAAATAACCCTGTGCTCAGACCAAGTTTATGGATGAGCTTGGGGTATCCCTGGCAGGCAGCAGGCATGTGACTTTAAAAATAATATACAACACATGAAAATCGGCCTCTTTTTCGGCTCATTCAACCCCATCCATATGGGTCATCTCATCCTTGCCAATGTGATGGCCGAAACCACCGACCTTCAGAAAGTATGGTTTGTTGTTTCTCCGCAAAATCCATTTAAAGCCAGCAAAGGGTTGCTTCATGAATTCGATCGATACGATATGGTTCGTGCAGCCATTTATGACAATCCAACACTCGATGTTACCGATATAGAATTCCATTTACCCAAACCAAGTTATACAGTACATACCTTAGTTCATTTAAAAGAAAAACACCCCGATAAAGAATTTGTCATTATCATGGGTGAAGACAATTTAGCGAGTTTCACTCGGTGGAAAAATTATGAGCAAATACTGAATAGCCACCAACTCTACGTGTACCCGCGCCCTAACGTGCAACTTTCCGAACTAAGATCGCATCCTAACGTTAAGACCGTTGAAGCACCAATGCTCGATATATCCGCCACATTTATCCGGAAGTGCATCAGAAAAAATCAGTCTGTGCGCTATTTGGTTCCAGATGCCGTGGAAGTGATTATTCGTGGTAAAGGTTTTTATCAACATTAAACCCCGGTACAGTACATGCACTTATCATCGTTACGCTTCAGCTATCACAAATTCGCTGGCCTATTCCTTCTTTTTTTTATATCATTTTATGCCGCACAGGCAATCGCTTTTGCGGGAGGTATTCGCGGCACGGTTAAAGACGAAAACGGAAACCCCCTCGGCTATACTACCATCTTTGTTAAGGAAACAGGTAGTGGTACCGTTAGTAATCTAAATGGCGATTTTGAAATTTCACTACCTGCAGGTAGCTATGAAATTGTATTTCAGTTTTTGGGCTACGAAACCATTGTGCAAAAAATAGAAGTTGGTACAGCCTATGAAGTACTTCATGTTGTGCTTCGTTCTCAGGCCACCTTGTTACAAACTGTTACTGTAAAAAGTGGCAATGAAGATCCTGCTTATACCATTATGCGCAAAGCTATTTCGAAGGCCAAGTATCACACCCAACAAATTAATCAATACAGTGCGCGGGTGTATATAAAAGGTGCAGGCCAATTAAAGGATTATCCGTGGCTAGCTAAAAAAGCATTAGAAAAAGAAGGCATTGAAAAAGATCGTGTATTTATTTCCGAGTCAGTAAGTGAAGTAAAGTATACACGCCCGAAAAAATTTGAAGAAAAAGTAATTTCTATTCGCAGCGATGGTAAGGACAATAACACATCGCCCAATCAATACATTTTTGGAAGTTTCTACGAACCCGAGGTTGCCGAAACTATCTCCCCGCTATCGCCCAAATCGTTTTCATACTATAAGTTTGAATACCTCGGCACATTTAAAGATAGAGAGTATGAAATCAGTCGCATTAAAGTTACTCCGCGCTCAAAAGGCGATAATGTAATAGATGGTGTAATTAACATTGTAGAAAATTGGTGGAGCATCCATAGTATGGATATTCATACGACTAAGTTAGGTATCGATATTTTTATTAAAGCAGTTTACGCGCCCATTGAAGATAAAGCTTGGTTACCGGTATCGCACCAATTTAAAGTAGATGGAAAAATTTTTGGTTTTGAATTCGAATACAAATACCTCGCTACAGTTAGCGACTATAAAATTGAACTCAACCCCGATGTGTATGTAGAGGTTGACAAAATGGAGGTAATTGATGAGAAGATAGAAAAAGAACAAGCCAAACAACTTCAACAAAAATATAGTGGCTCATCAAAAAAAGTAAAATCGCCTGAAGAGCAAGCCAAACAATTACAAGAACGTATAGAGTCAGGAAAAGAAATAACCCGAAAAGAATTAAAAACCATTGTAAAGGAGTACGAAAAAGCTGAGCTAAAACGAGAAAAAGAACCCGAAGTAGTTTCCAATATATTTTTTAAAATCGATAGTGGTGCTTACAAAAAAGATTCTGCCTACTGGGCACTTATTCGACCTGTTCCACTTACACCATTAGAAGTTAAGGGATATCAAAAATCGGATAGCCTGGCCGCTGTTGAACGACAAAAGGAAGCTGGAGACACATTAAAACCATCCAAACACAAAGGGTTTCAACCTTGGGATATTCTTACTGGCGACTCGTATAAAGTGGCGAATCACACCAACTTTCGCATTCACGCACCAATGGGTGGGTTTAATACTGTGGAAGGATGGAATTTAATTTATAGGCTTAGCTTGGGCACAATACTTCAAGACACCAACAAAACACGCCTCACACTAAGCCCTACATTTAGGTATGCATTTTCTAGAAAAGTAGCCTCTGGTAACGTAAGCCTTTCTGCCCGAAATAAAAATTATAGACTCGCTGTAACCGGAGGGCGATATGTTAGGCAGTACAATGATGCGGAACCAATCTTACCGATTGTAAATACCTTCACTACCCTATTCCTCGAAAAAAACTTGATGAAGTTATACGAGCGTGATTATATAGACGTAACCTACCGCAGAAATTTCAATCCCTTTATTACCGCTACCACATCGTGGTCGTGGTCGCAAAGACGAGAGTTGTTTAATACCTCGAACTATAAACTAATTGATCGCGCCAAAATTGAAGGGTACACGCCCAATGCACCCATAAATGAGGAGTTGATCGATACATCATTCCCAACACATAATGCCTTTATTGGAAACTTAAACATCACGGCACGTCCATGGTTAAAATTCAGAATGCGAAACAATGTGCGTTCCACCATCGCTAACTCTAGCCCCACCCTAACCCTTGACTATCGAAAAGGATTTAGTGCGTTGCAAAGCGATGTAGATTTCGATTTAATTGAATTAGGCGTTAAGCATGAATTTAAAGTAGGGGCACGCGGTAAAATTGATTTTGCATTACGTGGTGGAGCCTTTTTAAATACAAACAGTTTGTACTTTATGGACTACAAACATTTTCTGGGAAACCTAACTCCATTTAGCACCAACGATCCGGTAGGAAGTTTCCGGTTAATGGATTACTACATGTATAGTACGGCCGATAAGTACTTTACTGGTAATGTGCATTATCAGTTTAGAAAATTTTTAGTAACGAGCTTTCCGCTTGTGCGTATGGCCGGTATACGCGAAAATGTTTTCGTGAATTACCTCGCTACGCCTACTTCTAAAAACTATACCGAGTTGGGTTATTCCATCGATGGTATCTTGCGTATTTTCCGATTAGAAGCAGCTGCTTCGTTTCGCGATGGTCGCTACCT
>CAYNKN010000060.1:0-11820 GCA_964397805.1 uncultured Chryseolinea sp.
AACTACATGGCTAACATCACTTCCATTCACATCGCCTGCGTCTAGTTTAGCGAGTCCGCTAGAGATACTATAAAACTTTTCGGTATTCGTAAAACCATCATATATACCAAACGGATCTGTTCCATTATCGGCATTGTTAATTGCATAATAGTGCGGAGTTCCAGTTAACAATTGTATACCCGCTTGCGGAAGGTTTGTAGGAACCGCAGGGTAAACATAACCCAAACGCGTAGGTGCATGCCAACTGGCACGATCGCCACCTCCGCCATTTACAATATCCCAATCGGCAAATACCCCAAAGTAGAAATCGGTAATGGGTTGTGCAGTAGTATTTTTTACGGTGTATTCCAAAATAACGAAGTCGTTGTAGTTTCCATTCTCTTCTTTTTTCCAAACTAAACTGCGGTATGAAATCAAAAGTGATTCTTCACCGGCCACTACAGCATTACGAAATGATCCGCTAATCTCAGAATACGATCGCCCACCGGGTGTATGCTTAGTTATTTTCGAAGCCGATGTAAAGTCTTGCGCGTACGTTCCATTTACACTTCTTACGTTGTTAAATAAGTTGGTAGCTGAAGTACCCATGAGTAATCCCATTTCGTAGAGAATCGATTCGTCATTATATAAAAAGCCAGATCCTTGATCTTGATTTTGGGTATCGGTATAACCAATGCGGCCATTGGAAGTAATGGTGGTAATGATATTATTTTCGTTTACATCGATATACGATGGAATAATAAAACTTATAATTTGATAATCGGAATAGCTGCCATCTTGATAGGTTAGCAAAACATCAATTTTAACATTAAGTGGTGTTTGGTTTGCTAATGCAATTTCGAAAGGTGCTTGTAAATTTCGGATGGTGGCATTTGCCGGAATAATACCAGGTGTACTTTCACCTTGAAGGATAGTAACAAATGGCGATGATGAGGTAAGCGTAATTTTTAAACCGCTACTGGTACTCTTTAAATAGTTTGTAAAATCTAGATATAGTTTTCCGGTTTGTCCCGGATCGGGCGGATTACCATCATCTCGTATCAGTAAAGGTTGACTAGCGCGAATAGAAGGACTTTCAATAGTAAGTGCGCGTAACAAATCCAGTCTTCCCTTTCCTAAGCGATTTTCAAACCCCGGATTTTTAGTATAAAAGCTTTCATCAGCCGATACGCGCAACTGCTCGGCTACTTGTAAAGGTGTAAACGTGGGATTGTGCGCCCATACGATTGCCGCAGCGCCAGCAACAATAGGGGTAGCGAATGATGTTCCACTTTCTGTTTTGTACACATCTTTATAACTCGTAGTAAAAATGCCTACACCAGGAGCGCTAATATCTACCGTGTTTCCAAAATTTGAAAAGTTAGCGCGTTCATCAGTTTGATTAGTTGCTGCCACAGAAAGCACGTACTCATACGATGCCGGATAAATTAAAGACGATGAGTTATCATTGCCGGCTGCAGCAACAACTAAACAACCCAGATCTAGGGTTACATACGTGATCACATCTTGATACACAGCACTGGCGTTTGATCCACCCCATGAGCAGTTAATTATTTTGGCGCCATGTGTAGCCGCATAGAGTACGCCCAGATAAAGATTGGAAGAATAAAAACGATCATCATCGGGCTGATCGTCTGCGTAATGTTTGGTGAATAATAATTTGGCTTTGTTACCTACACCGGCAATACCAATACCATTGTTCACAGCGGCACCTGCACATCCGGCAGCCCACGTTCCATGACTAAATAAATTTCCTTTTGGTATAGACGGGTCGTTGTCTCCTAAAAATCCTGGTGTACCAATTAAGGCTTGTTGGTCTCCTGAAAAATCCCAGCCACGATAGTTATCAATGTAACCATCGCCATCATTATCAATACCATCAACAGGATCATTCTCATTAATGTAGAGTTTGTCTATTAAATCAGGGTGATCTAAGTCACCGCCTGAATCAACAATACCAATTACAATGGATTCATTGCCTTCCGAGATATCCCATGCAGCAAAGGCATTGATTACCTCGAGATAATATTGCGAAGAAAGAAATTGATCGTTTGGTGTAAACAATGCTTTTTCGCGAAAGGCAGGCTCCACAAGTTCGAAGTATCCGGATGCATAAAATTCGTTAACTACAACTTCAACTGATTTACTTTTATCGAAATAGAGTTGATAGTATAAGGTAATGTCGATCACCGATTTTTTTGGTGCTACCCGAGCGGCAGCAGCAACTTGCTTGGGAATTAGTGGCTTATGGATAGTTCCAGGAAAAACACTGGCGATGCGTCCTTGCGAAGAACCTTCAAAAATCGAACGATACTGCTCTTTAACTTTTACCCACACCACACCAGCTTCATAGTCGCTTGAGTTTACGCCCGTGGGTAGTGAGTAAGTGCTGTGCTTTTGCGCCAAACACGTATTACTAATTAAAAAGCATAACACTATTCCTAAAGCGCGCATACAAAAATTCTTTTCCTTAAAAGTACGGGTTAATCCGGAATGTAGAGGGATGGTAAATAGTAAAAGTGCTCCTGTTTTTCAGTATGTAATAAATTAAGTAAAAGAAAGCCCAAAACAATACGTATCAGTTAAAAGCAGAAGTGTACAATAGGAGATCAGTATTTTTTAGCAACGAACTTAAGTCCATTTAAATGGCCAGTAATACTCTCACGTTAAATAAGGCCCCTCGCTTTAAGTTCAAGGTATTTATTAATGGTGTTCACCGTTAAATTTTCAGGGGCTGTTAACAAGGCTTGAATGCCATGCCGGTTGAGTTCCTTTACAATAAGTTTTTTTTCGTATGCGAATTTTTCAGCAATGGTATGGTGGTATACTTCTTTTAAGTTTTGTGCTTGAGCTGCCAGTAACGATTTCATTTCGGTATTTTCAAAAAAGATAACAACCAACAAATGTTGCTTTGCCAAACTCTTTAAGTAAGGTAGCTGGCGGTGCAATGCGTTACTTGATTCGAAGTTGGTAAAAAGTAGTAGGAGACTTCGTTGTGTAATTTTTCTTTTTACGTGATTGTATACGGCTGAGTAATCCGATTCGCGGTAGGCTGTTTTTTGGTTGTACAGCGTATCGAGCAGTAAACTCATTTGCCGATTTTGTTTTCCGGCAGGTAAGTGTGTTCCTACTTTATCTTGAAAGGTAAGTAGGCCGGCTTTATCTGATTTACGAATAGCTATATTAGAAATCACTAATGTTGCGTTAATGGCATAGTCTAAAAGACTTAACCCATTAAAGGGCATTTGCATTACACGCCCCTTATCAATTAAACTATAAACTTGTTGCGAACGCTCATCTTGAAACTGATTGACCATCAACATTTTTTTACGCGCAGTAGCCTTCCAGTTAATCGTGCGAAAGTCATCGCCACTGACATACTCTTTAATTAATTCAAACTCTGTATGTTGACCAATGCGTCTGATTTTTTTTATTCCCGTATCTGTTAATCGATTAGAGATGGCTAACAATTCATACTTGCGCATTTGCAGGTATGAGGGATAGACAGGCACGAGGGCATCTGCTGAGAATCGAAATCTTCTCGAGAAAAACTGAATAGGTGAGGAGACATATACATTAACCGTTCCAAAAGAGTACTCCCCTCGTTTTACGGGTCGTAGCAAATACTGAATACTCTTTTTTTCACCGGGGTTCAGCGTAAGCTCAAATTGCAGATCGCGTTTTTGGAACTGATGCGGAATTTCATCAACAATGGTAATATCTGTTCGGTAAGGATAAAAGCTCTGCACTTGGATGATGATCTCGTTATCATCACCGTTGGATAACTTTTCTGGTGTAATTCGTTTACCAGAAAGTCCTTTTTGAGTTCTGAATAAAAGTATCAGATCGGTAAGGATAACCGCCAACAGAATAAAGAATAAAAATTTCGCCAGAACGATAAGCCAGCTCCCTACAATGAAACTAAGAATAAAGACGGCCACAACCAGGCTGATAGCGAGGAATAGTCGATTTTTTAAGTATAGTGATTTTATAACCTTCACTTAGCGCGGCACTTCAACGGTATCAATAATTTGTTTCACTACTTCATCTGCAGTAACTCCTTCCATTTCTTTATCGGGTGTAAGTACAACGCGATGACGCAATACTGGCACAGCAACAGTTTTAATGTCTTCGGGTGTTACAAAGTCGCGGCCGTGTAAGGCGGCATAAGCTTTTGAACTATTCAGTATAGCAATTGAAGCACGCGGTGAAGCACCCAGAAATAACGCGGGGCTATTTCGTGTTTCGTAAATTAGTTGTGCAATGTAATGCAGTAAATTGTTTTCGATGTGAAGCTGCTGAATAGTATCTCTGTACTTTTTGATTTGCTCTGCAGTTAATACCACATTTACTTCATCTACGGGTTGATTACCTTTACGCTCGTGGTGCCCACTAATAATGGCAACTTCTTGCAATAGCGTAGGGTAGTCTACTTGTATCTTAAATAAAAACCGATCGAGTTGTGCTTCGGGTAGTCTATATGTTCCCTCATGCTCTACCGGGTTCTGTGTAGCGACTACCATATACGGATAAGAAAAAGCATAGGTATTTTTATCGATCGTTACCTGGCGTTCTTCCATCACTTCAAACAGTGCTGCTTGAGTTTTTGCTGGCGCTCGGTTTATCTCATCGATAAGTACAATGTTAGAAAAGATGGGGCCGGCTTTAAATTCGAATTCCGAATTTTTCATATTAAAAACCGATGTCCCTAAAACATCAGAAGGCATGAGGTCGGGCGTGAACTGTATGCGCGAAAATTTTACAGCGATAATTTTAGAAAGTAATTTTGCGGTTAATGTTTTAGCTACACCGGGCACACCTTCAATTAACACATGGCCATCAGCGAGAATAGCCGTTATCAGCAAGTCAACCATTTGTTCTTGCCCAACAATTACTTTTCCTATTTCTTCGCGTATTGCTTTTATGCTCGCAGTAAGCGCTGTTAGATCGAGGCGATTTTCAAAAGCATTTTCTTCCATAGTATTTTTGTTAATAATTCTTGATCTCGTTATTGATTAAACTTCTCTATTTTTTTAGTTAAGTCCAGTAATTCATCTGCTGAAATTTTTTCTTTCGATTGAATACGCTGTATGGTACTTACTAAGTCTCTTACTTCTTCCACTGGTTTTGCTGCTTTACGCGCTATCGTAGTGATAAACTCTTCGCTTAATGTTGTCGTGTTTATCATGTACTTACTGCGTAGTTGTTCTAACAGAAATATAATTTTTTTGGTGGCCATGTTTTTATGATCGCCTCGCTGATAATAGAGATTGCCAATGGTAGTAACAAACTCGAGCGTGGTGTTTTGCAAGGGTTTGATTACAGGAATAATGCGCTGCCTCCGTTTCATTTCAAATACCATAAATACCAATAATGAAAGAATGGAGATATAATATGCCCAACGTAAGGATTCATTGGTAAGAACAAAACGTAGTGGTGAACCTATCTCCATGCGGCCAACTTGGTAATATTCAGTCCAGACTATAGGCTGAATAGGTAAGTACGAAAGCGTAGCTGATAGAAATGCTTGATTGTTTCCTGATAAGGCGTATATGTTTGTAAAAGCTAATGGTGTGGTATTGAGAATAATATTTCCTTTACCCCACGGCATTCGAATGGTTACCGGATTACCTAAATCATTTTTAGCAATAACCGAAGCATGCAAGGTATCCATCCGTTTGAAATAGGTATGAATGTTATCGCGCCTATAATAAAACTGCTTAGTTGTATCTAGGTGGTGATTAGCAAAATGAAGTGTGGAAGTATCTTTTTTAGTAAAGATGTTTTCTTGATTAAAGAAGTAATCAGTCGTGGAGACATTTATGGTATCAGCCAGGTAACCCCAAAAGTAATGCGCGCTAATTAATGCAGTTCCTCCATTGGCAACATGCGCTAGTAACACATCGGCATCTTCCTTACCTAGGTTGAAGGAGTTGCTGATGGAGATTACATTATCCTTTTCTTTAATCGAATCTTTTAATTCGTAAAACGTTTTGTATGAATGTGAAATTTTTCCGTTTGGAAAGATGCCCGGAAGTAGTTGGTTGAGCACGTAGGTGCCATACGGATTTTTATCACTGTGTGCCAGCGTTACGGCCCAGTTGTATTGTTTGGGAGCGAGTAGTTTTACGGCCACAAACAAACCGAAGGCGAGGCTGATGTACAAGATATATTTCCAGTCTTTGCCCATTAGTTAAGATTGTTTTTCCAAGCCGAAAAAATGGACTGTACGGTAGAAAACATTTCTTTCGAAATGGAAAAATTTCCATACCAGGCGTATTCAAAATAATAATTCAATTCGTGAAATCCGTTTTTTAGTTCGTGCGCTTGGAGTTCATTCAAGTAATCGTGATTTGTTTTACCTTGTTCCCAATGCACTAAATTTTTATCCGATAACATTTTGAGGGCATATAAAAAAATTAACCGTACTCCATTGCGATAGTCTTGCCGTTGCAGAGCTTCGTGTATTAGTTTTTCGAAATCCATTTCATGAATGTTTTCGTCTAATACAGAAAATGGTGCGTTACTACCTTCGCCTGAATAAAATACTTTAAATGCATTTACCTTCAAGATCATCATAACAATAACGACAACTACTGTTAAGCCAATAACATAGGCCACTACTCGACCCCAGTTTGTGGTAACCGCTCCGTTTAGTATTTTTTGGATGAGGATAGTAAGCCATCGAAGAAACCGATCCCATAAACTTTCTACAATAGTGGGAGGTTCTTTAAATTTTAAATCAGGGTCGGCACGTAATTTTTTTAATTCTGCTCCGCTAAATTCTCGACATTCGATACGTAGAGTATCAGCAGGAGCAATGAGTTCCGTATCATCATCTTCAAAGAATTCTTCTTGTAGGCTAAGCGTATCGGTAAGCTCAGCAGCATGCTGCGCATTACCTAATGATGTGAACAGACAAAAAACCAATACTCCGAAATACTTCACTTCTGGTAGCGCGTTTTAATATTGTTCGTCTGGAGAAGGAATGACCTTTGGAGCCTCGCCAATAGTTTCTAATTGACTAAGCAGACCTTTAGCTTCTTTGAGTTCAACTAAATTAAAGTATTGAAAAGCAATGCCAATGTTTGGAAGCGATGAGAGGAACATTTGTGCCAGGTAGTATAAGGCAAAAGATACAATCGTAAAGATTTGTGATCCGGATGATGGCTCTGTAAACTGATTTCCGGATATATTATGAAGTGTAGAAATTAATGTAGACACATACATCGGAATCATAAAAAGATAAGAAACAGTAACCATAATAAGATAGAGTACAGTGATGAGTCCAAAAGTACTCCACCATTTTCCTTGCACCAATCGGAATGAGCGACCAATGGATTCAAAGAAACCTATTTTTTCATAATCGCGGATAAAGAAGGTAAGTGAAACACTGAAGAACAAATAGATAATGGCACCAAAGATGAAGATGAACCCTAGGAAAATAAGAAAGGGAGAAATGGCAGCAAGCAATACAATAGGAATAATGAGCAAGATGTAGGCGAGTATACCCAAAATCATAAACAAGATCATGTTACCCAAATACATCCAAAAGGTGGCACGCACCCGATCCCACACTTCGCTTACTTCAATGTTCGATGTTTTTTTCTCGCCATATAAAATGATGTAACTGTTAACCGTGGCAACAGCTACAACGCTACTCACAATTAAAAAAACAAACATTAAAATAAGTTGTAACCAAAAAGTCACCGAGGTAAAGTAGGTGGTTATATATTCTGCATTTTGTGGATTTAAGGCCGCCCCTTGTGAAAGCCCAATAAACTCGGTTAAGAATGTACCGATAAGTAAACTGGCAATGAGTATGGGTGGGCCTGCCAGAAAGAGTATAGCTTTAAACAATGGCTTAAAATTCTGACGTAGGAATTCAAACGTAGTGTTAATCTTCTTGCTGAAGTCGCGGGTGAGGTGAAACTCAATAGGCTTAAAATTTTCCATGCTGTTTTAAACGAACGGGGTAGATAACAAAATAATAGATCATAAGCAGTGCAGAAAGCCCAATGATTAAAGCTTTAAAACTCCAATGCATAAAGGCATACCGTGTAATAAATGATTCGATGAAGCCGGCTAAAATAAAAAAAGGAACAAGACCCATAACAATTTTTAATCCCTTTACTGCTCCCATTTTAAACGACACGAGCCGAGAGTAGGTGCCTGGAAAAATCAAACTATTGCCCATGGTAAAACCGGCCGCGGCTGCAATAACAATAGATGATAATTCAATAGTGCCATGCAACATAATAACAGGCAATGCTTGGCTGAGTTGATTTTCTAAACTAAAAAACATAATGAATGTACCCACCATTAACCCATTATAAAATAAGTACAACCCCGTTCCTAGTGAAGCAAATAGTCCGTACACAAATACCTTGAACGAAACCAACACATTATTCAGAGTAATCATAACAAACATCATCATTTCACCTTCATTAGCATAAACATTGGTGGGGTTACCTGCTTTAATATTTTCGAGCGTCATGTTTACATATCCATCTGAGAGGATAAGTCGAACAAAGGTATCGTCATACATAGCGGATAAGGCACCGATAATTCCGGCCACAATAAAAATTACAAAAGCATAGAGTAGCGATTTGCGTGTCTCATACATTACTTGTGGAAGTTCTTCTTTCCAAAAGGTAATAAACCGATTTTTGTCTTCGCGCTTGTTTTTATAAATCTCTAAATGAACATTGCCGGCCAGCGCATTCAAATATTTTGTGGTACGACTTTCCGGATATTGTGTACGGGCAAAAGATAAATCGTCTGTTAATTGAATAAATAATTCCGCTAGTGTATCCGGATCGGCCTGCTGTTGATTCTTAGCCGTGGCCTCAAAGGCTTCCCATCGATGTTTGTTTTGCTTTATAAATGTAGCCTCCTTCATTCGGTATTTATCTGGGTAATCGGTTTAAATGGAAGACTTATAGGTTGCTTAATTAGAACAGTAAAAATTACTCTTTTCTTTATGTGTGCTGTTTCAACATACGTTGAAATTTTTTACGATGATTTTTTAGCTACTTCAATTACTTTATTCCAAACTCGGAAAACGTTTTTCGAGCAAATTTTTTCAATGTCTTCTGGAGAGTATCCGCGCTTTAACAATACATAAATTAGGTTAGGGTAACTGGATACATCTTTCAAGCCTACGGGTAAGCTATCGCCTACTCCATCATAATCAGAACCAATACCAACGTGATTAATGCCGGCTAGTTTTACAACATGATCGATGTGATCGGCCACGCGTTCTACATCTGAAAAAAGCTCGTTATGATTTTTAGCGAATTGATCCATGATGGGCTGTGCGGCTGCATCACGCGAAGTGAGACCTTGTGCAGATAATACTTTATCGAGTGAATCGCGTAAGCTTTTATTTACACGTGCTAATGAATCGAGAAACGATGCACCAAAGTTTATTTGAATAACGCCATCGTTTTTACCTAATGCTTTAATCATGTCGTCCGACATGTTTCGTTGAAACCCAGGCGTAAAAAATCGAGCCGATGAATGCGAAGCAATAACCGGAGCTTTCGTAATTTTTAATACATCATAAAATGCACTATCCGATACGTGTGAGATGTCAACCATAATACCTATGCGATTCATTTCGGCAACTACTTGTTCGCCAAAGGGGCTCAACCCATTCCAGGTATTTAAGGTGTCGTAAGACGAGTCGCAAATCTGATTGTCTTTGCTGTGGGTAAGCGTAATGTAACGAATGCCGCGATCATAAAAATAGTTAACATTCGCTAAGTCGTTACCAATAGGGGCACCGTTTTCCATGCCAAAGGGTAGCGAAATTTTTCCTTGCTTAAAATTACTTTCTACTTCCTGTGGTGTTCCGGCCAGAGCAAATTTATCAGGATGTGTATCAACAATTCCCCTAATCATATCAATCAGTGAATCGGCCAGCGCCTTGCCATTGTCTTCTTTAAGTTGATAGCGCGCAGGAATATAAATAGACATAAAGGGAGCATCTAGTCCGCCCTTTTTTGCTCGCTCATAATCAAAGTCGCCTTCTGTTGTACTTACCGGAATCCCTAAAAACTCTTTCTCGAGTCTGAAGTTTTTTACTTTTAGTCGGTAAGGAAGGTCAACATGGCCATCGGTTAGTATAAATTTTTGGGCTAGTTCTTGGGCTTGTGCCCGAAGTTCGTCATCCGTAAGTGGTTTTTTCTCTGTTTGGCAGGCTGTTACAAAAAGTGAGCAAGCCAATACAAGTAACATGTGGGAAATTTTCATTTATAGATTTGGGTTAATGAGCGAAAAGCGTGGCATATTAATTTTTTAAAATAATAGTACACGTAGTTTCCGGTTAAAACTTTAAGTTGAAATTTGCACAAAATAAAAAGTGGATGCAAACCATTCGTATACGCACAACCCAAAATGTTTTTATTGAGTACCCGATAGCCAGTATTGGCGATCGAATTTTGGCTTTCTTGATCGATCGTGTTATTCAGATTCTCTACTCCATCGCGGTAGCGGCTGTTTTGTTTGGACTACAGATAAATACTGTTTGGCTATGGATTGTGCTGCTTGGTATTCCCTGGCTCTTTTACCATTTGTTATTCGAAATTTTTATGAATGGACAAAGTCCGGGTAAACAACTTATGAAAATTAAAGTTGTTCGGCTAGATGGAACACCCCCGACTATAGGTGATTATTTGCTACGCTGGATTTTTAGTTTCGTTGATCTGATGATTCTATCGGGTGCTATTGCTGTAATTGTTATTGCTGTTGGCGGAAAGGGGCAACGCATTGGTGATATCGTGGCGGGGACTGCTGTAGCAAAGCTTGTTGAGCAACAAGCTATTACAGCTAAGGAAGTTTTTGTGGCTGCTGAAGAAACGTATGTTCCAACGTTTGCACAGGCTGTACAGCTTTCTGAAAAAGACATTGAGCTTATTCAGCGTGCATTGGAAGTAAACAGAGATCAAGGTAACGTTCAACCGGTTATGTTGGTAACCGAAAAAATTAAATCCTTTCTGGGAATCCAAAGCGATTTGCCGCCTGTGAAATTCTTATACACCATTGTAAAAGATTACAGTAGTCTCACTGGGCAACAGGTATAATGGATACTTTGCCCGAATATTCAAAGAGCTTTTTAGCGCTGCGCAATGGGCAAGATAAGCCGGAAGTATGGGTGGCTTTTCGCGGCCTTATTTACGATGTTACTACTTCTAGATTGTGGCGCGGAGGGAAACATTATGAGCATTGGGCTGGTCAGGATTTGACTGATGAACTGAAAGATGCCCCCCATACTGATAAAGTATTTGATAAGTTTAAGGTTATTGGCAAGCTTAAATTGAAATGATTGCCCTAGGCACACAGACACATTCGGCTTAATTGTTTTTTCTCTAGATTTCATCCCGTAGTTTTGATGCACGTTGTTAGTCTGTGTACGTACAGAAACCCTAGCAACACGCTTGCATCATGATTCTCATAGCCGATAGCGGAGGCTCCAAAACAGATTGGAGGCTTATTGAAAAAGACGGTACCATTAAGCAGGCTAGTGCGCCTGGCTTTAATCCATATTATCAGCCGATAGAAGATTTGAAAAGTGGTGTGCGTGATAATCTGCTACCGGTGGTAACCGGAACGGTTTCAAAAATTTTCTTTTATGGTGCCGGAGTTTCTTCTGCCAAAAATCAAGAACTCATTAAGCAAGCTTTCTTAGATTTTTTTCCGGGATCGCAAATTGAAATTGGTTGGGATTTGCTCGCAGCAGCCCGGGCGCTTTGTGGTCACGAACCCGGCATTGCTTGCATAATGGGCACAGGGTCAAACTCGTGTTTGTATGATGGC
>CAYNKN010000061.1:0-11781 GCA_964397805.1 uncultured Chryseolinea sp.
TCTTTCCTGTGAATATAGGCAGATTTTGCGTATTTAACAAACGCCTAATTCAATAGAATTATTCACGGTTATGACTCGGTTTCTGAAGACATCTTATGGGGAATAATAATCAGAAACCTACCAACATTAGATAAAGAAGTAAAAGAGTTACTAAAGTGATGCGTGAGGGGCATAAACCCCCATCAACAATACTCAACCTTCGGTAATACGCTAAAACTCCGAAGTAAAATGAAACTCGATATCGGGGAAATTATCTTGCACCATTTGTAACCAGGCACGCGACTCCGCCATAAACACCAACTTATCATCTTTATCGCGTGCAATGTGGCGCTGCTTTGAATCAACGAAGGCCGCTAATTTTTTAGGATCCTTACTGCTAATCCAACAAGCCTTATAAATATTTTGTGGCACAAACTGGCACGATGCCCCATACTCATTTTTTAATCGAAATTGAATTACTTCAAACTGCAGCGCACCTACTACACCAACCGCTTTGCGTTTACCTAATTCATACGTAAATAACTGAGCCACGCCTTCTTCCATTAATTGCTGAAGACCTTTTTCTAATTGCTTGGTCTTCATGGCATCCATGTTTACTACCTCCTTGAATATCTCGGGGGAGAAACTCGGAATGCCGGTGTAAAATAATTTCTCTCCTTCCGTAAGTGTATCGCCAATTTTCAAATTTCCTGTATCAAATAAACCCACGATATCGCCAGGCCATGCTTCGTCTACGGTTTCGCGATCTTGCGCCATAAAAGCGGTAGCATTAGAGAATCGAATATTTTTTTCTTGACGCACGTGTGTGTAGTTGGCACCGCGCTCGAACTTCCCTGAGCACACGCGTAAAAAAGCAATTCTATTCCTATGCTTGGGATCCATGTTAGCATGGATTTTAAAAATAAAGCCTGAGAATTTTTTCTCTGTCGGATCAATCACACGTAGGCTTGTCTCGCGCGGAATCGGTGGTGGTGCCAATCGAATAAACGAATCTAATAATTCTTTTACACCAAAGTTGTTTACGGCACTGCCAAAAAATACAGGCGCCACTTTTCCGTCTAAGTATTGCTGTACATCAAAGTCGGGGTAAACACCTTCAATCAATTCAATATCGGCACGTAATTGTTTAGCGTTGGTATCGCCTACCAAACGATCGAGTTCCGGATCGTGGATGTCTTTAATCTCGATACCTTCTTGTACGGTTTGCTTGCTACCGGTAAAAAGATGTAGGCTCTTCTCATACAGATTGTAAACGCCTTTAAAATTTTTACCCATGTTAATGGGCCAACTCAACGGACGAACTTTAATGGAAAGTTTTCCTTCTACCTCATCTAACAATTCGAAAGGGTCGCGGCCTTCTCGATCGAGCTTGTTGATAAAACAAATTACAGGTGTGCTGCGCATGCGACACACTTCCATTAATTTTTCAGTTTGAATCTCTACGCCCTTCACACAGTCGATTACCATAATTACGCTATCCACGGCAGTGAGTGTGCGGTAGGTATCTTCAGCGAAATCCTGGTGACCGGGTGTATCGAGCAAATTAATTTTGATGTCTTTATAATTAAATCCCATTACCGAAGTAGCCACCGAAATACCGCGTTGCTTCTCGATCTCCATCCAGTCTGAACGGGCATGGTCTTTTATTTTACTAGACTTTACAGCCCCTGCTTTTTGGATAGCTCCACCAAAGAGGAGTAGTTTCTCTGTTAAGGTGGTTTTTCCGGCATCGGGGTGACTAATAATACCGAAGGTTCTGCGCTTGAATATTTCTTGTTCGAGACTCATGACAAATTAAGAAGGCGCAAAAGTAAGAAAATGATTGCGTTTTCGATGATCAAATCCGAATATGGAAATAGTGCTATGTAAAAGCAACCCTTCTCCTACGCAGCTACCCAATCCAAACTATCTTCACCACATTGACATTTAATCACCACTCTGCTGGTATTTATGGACACAAAAGAACAGCGCTATGAAACAAACAAGTGGCCATTCTGCCAATGTGTCACCTATTTACCCTTAAAATCCTACTGGCATACCCATTGATAAGCGGTAAGAGTTGTTAGAAAAATGAATCATTAAAACAGAGTATATCATGGGAAAAATAATTGGAATCGACTTAGGAACCACCAACTCGTGCGTAGCCGTCATGGAGGGTAGCGAACCCGTGGTGATTGCCAACAGTGAAGGGCGTAGAACGACACCCTCTATCGTTGGATTTTTAGACAACGGCAAAGGCGAGCGTAAAGTGGGTGATCCTGCAAAACGTCAGGCCATTACAAACCCCAAAAATACGGTTTCGTCTATCAAGCGCTTCATGGGCAAAAAGTTCGGTGAAGTGAGTGGTGAGAAAAAAATGGTTTCGTACGAAGTAGAAAGTGGCAACAACGACACCGTGCGCGTGCGCATTGGCGACAGATTGTATACGGCTCAAGAAATCTCTGCTATGATTCTTCAGAAAATGAAGAGCACTGCAGAAGACTACTTAGGCACTACAGTAACCGAAGCTATTATTACGGTACCGGCTTACTTTAACGATGCAGAACGTCAGGCAACAAAAGAAGCCGGACAAATTGCAGGGTTAGATGTAAAACGTATTATTAACGAACCCACAGCAGCAGCACTTGCTTATGGGTTAGATAAGAAAAACAAAGACATGAAAATTGCCGTGTACGACTTAGGTGGTGGTACATTCGATGTGTCTATACTTGAATTAGGCGATGGTGTATTCGAAGTAAAATCAACCAATGGCGATGTACATTTAGGTGGAGATGATTTCGATACGCGTATTATGAATTGGTTGGCTGATGAATTTAAAGCCGACAAGAACATCGACTTGCGTAAAGATCCAATGGCGCTTCAGCGTTTGAAAGAAGCTTCTGAAAAAGCGAAGATTGAGTTATCAAGTTCTAACGAAACTGAAATTAATCTTCCGTACATCACTTCTATCGATGGCGTACCTGAACACTTAGTAAAGAAATTATCGCGTGCTAAATTCGAACAGTTAGCCGATGATTTGATTAAGCGTACATTGGAGCCTTGTAAAAAAGCAATTGCTGATTCTGGTTATTCCGTAAACGATATTGACGAAGTAATTTTAGTAGGTGGTTCTACACGTATACCACGCATACAAGAAGAGGTAGAAAAATTCTTCGGTAAAAAACCGTCTAAGGGTGTAAACCCCGATGAAGTTGTTGCTGTAGGTGCTGCCATTCAAGGTGGTGTGTTAACTGGTGAAGTAAAAGATGTGTTGCTATTAGATGTAACACCTTTATCATTAGGTATCGAAACCATGGGCGGTGTGTTTACCAAATTGATTGAGTCTAACACTACCATTCCTTCTAAAAAATCAGAAGTATTTTCTACCGCTGCCGATAGCCAGCCTTCTGTAGAAATACACGTATTGCAAGGTGAGCGAGAGATGGCGCAGTACAACCGTACCATTGGCCGATTCCACTTAGATGGAATTCCTCCGGCACCACGTGGTGTTCCTCAAATTGAAGTAACCTTTGATATTGATGCTAATGGTATCCTTCATGTTTCTGCAAAAGATAAAGGTACCAGTAAAGAACAGAAGATTCGCATTGAAGCTTCAAGTGGCTTAACCGATGCTGAAATCCAAAAGATGAAACAAGAAGCAGAAGCCAATGCAGAATCGGATAAAAAAGAGAAAGAGAAAATTGAAAAAATTAATCAGGCCGACTCGCTTATTTTCCAAACTGAAAAACAGTTGAAGGAGTATGGTGAGAAGCTTTCTGATGGAAATAAAAATGCCATTAACGGTGCCCTTGAAAAATTAAAAGAAGCACATAAAGCACAAGACCTTGCAGGTATAGATGCAGCTATGAGCGCATTAAATAACGCTTGGCAAGCAGCTTCTGCAGAAATGTATCAAGGCGGTGCACAGGCTGCTGACGAAGGTACTAATAGTGGTCCTTCTGCAAAAGCAGATAACAATCCGGATGTATCGGATGTACATTATGAGGAAGTAAAATAATCTTCCCAATCACTATGCTAACAAAACCCCGGTCACCACTGGGGTTTTGTCATTTAAAGGCAGATCGGTTTATTCATCGACAGCGGCAAATTCAAGTAATAAACTTTCTTCCTCCTATCGTATATGGAAGAATAAAAACAGCTCAATTAGGAAACGAACAATTCATTTTACTACCATTTTACTTGCTGGAACGTCTCTGTTTTTTAGTGCCTGCAATGAGGATGATGCAGCAAAAGGGAAAGTACAACTTTACATAACGGACGCACCTGTTGATGAAGAAAATGTATCTGGTGTATTCTTAACTATAAGGGGAATTGAGATAAAGGGAATGAATGGATGGGAAGCGACAACAACTTTTGAATATCCCATTAAAATTAAAATTCTCGATTACCAAAATGGAAGTGCCTATTTTCTAACCGAAAAAATACTTCCCGCAGGCACGTACCGAGAAGTACGCTTACTTTTAGATGCTCCTACTGAACAAGGTGGAGTCTTAACTAATCCGGGTTGTTATTTAGCATATCTCGATGGTACTACCAAACCACTTTTTGTTCCAAGTGGAGCGCAAACAGGTTATAAAGTCAAAGGAGAATTTAACATAGTTGAGGGCGGTACAGTAGCTGTTACGTTAGATTTTGATGTACGCAAGTCCATTGTAAAGGCTGGAGCCAGTAATAAATTTTTATTAAAGCCTGTTATTCGGCTTATCGCCAACCAAGATGCGGCTATTATTAAAGGCACTTACACTCAAGAGGAGATAGCAGAACCTACGCGTGTAATTGTATATGCCTACAAAAAGGGAACGTTTACTGCTGATGAAATGAATGAAGACGAATCAGGTATTCGATTCAACAATGCACTTACCAGCACGCTAGTTAGTAGTCACGGATCTTTTACACTTGCCTTTATGGCATCCGGAGAGTATGATTTGATCTTTACCGCTGTTAATGAGTCTGAAGATTCTCAAACATTGTTAGGGCTATATTCTCCAGAAACACTTACGTCAGGTAAAGTATTGACTATTACAATCACTTCAGAGGAACTTAGTTTACTTTAATATTTATTCATGATATTCAAGAGGCTGTCCAGCAAACAGCCTCATTTTTTTCAAGTACACTCGAAGGAAGTAAAGACAAAAGACTCCCAAAAAAAATTTAAGCGCCCACTTGTATAATCACGTCTCCAAGCTTCCTTTCTTGGGCGCACTTACAACTAATAATTTCAAGTGTGAGAATAGACAAATTTTCTCCAAGACACACCTCACTATCAGTAATAAATATTGGATTATTACTTACGTTTTTTTCAGCTCATAGGAGCTATCACGTTCTCACATTTTTTTTATAATGATCGGCATGAATGGTCTCTTCTTCTTGCGTTGTACAGGTCAAAACACGTTTATCTTCACCACAGAAGTATCTTAAAAAAACACGTATCTTTCCCAAGATCATGTGGTGATCAACTATTTAAAATGACAAAAATTCTTTTACTATTAACACTTGTTATTATGTCTACTCGTGCATCCTCACAAAATGTATGTTTCTCAATTCCTTCCGGGGCAACTTCTTGCGGTACATTACTTAACTACGAGCAAGTCAAAAATCAATTACGAATCAGTATTGAGGTTGACCCTCCAACATGGGAAATGATCGATTTAGTAATGCTATTTAATTTACGATGGGACGTGCGAAAAGCCGGAAGTGTAAGTGGGCAAAAACCTGTACAAATTTATTTGGCTTTGGATAAAATTCTGTATGAAGAGCTCCTTGCTAAAGGAGAATTGCTGACAGACAAAGATGCATTTCTGTCAGCACCCGATAATCATCCGATGCGAAGCAATGTATCTTGGTTTGGGCTTGAAGTAACTGAAGAAGTTGATCTCCCAGACGAATTAAAAAGTAAGGGTACACTGCGCGAAGGATTCACTACTAAATGGAGAGATGATTTTAACTAGGGTCTGCTATAAAAGTTAAGACTCCTATAAAAATCTAATGCCATAGTTTGGGATTTTTGATTTGGATTGATAGCTCCAAACATATTTACGTTATTTGTTATTACTGATAATTCGCGGTTCCAAAATGAATAAGCTACCCGAAATTCCTACATCGGCTGCATTAGACCGTCTAGTCCGTTCAATCGTTGAGCATACTCACGATCAATTTGGAATGGCCTATTTCCGTGTACTAGTAAAACATCTTTCAGAGGCCATGCAGGTTTCAGGAGCTTGGGTTACCGAGTACTTCGCAACCGAGAAGCGATTGAAATCGCTCTCGTTCTGGTTTGAAGATAAGTATATAGAGCACTATGAATATAATCTTGTTAACACACCCTATAAAAGGGTGATGGAAATACAGGAGTGTCTTGAAGCTAGAGTCGTTTGCAAAAAAAACCATGTTTAATATCGTAACAAGCAAAGTGCCTGTGCAGGTATCATTGCAACACAACTAATTACCACAAAAAAATACTAACACAAAGCCTTTCTAACGAGAAACTTTGTGGCTTGCTAATAACCAAACTCCTTAGTCATTTTTGCAGCCTGAGTAGTCAACAAAAAACGTATAGTTTTTATCACTCACTTTTTCGATTGATGGGTTAGCCTTGTGATCAGGCTTATATGCGGCACCCGAAGCTAAATCTACTGTCAATCCAATTAAGCCCCAGGAAATTACAGAGAGAATAAAATTACCGGTTCTGAATGCATAGTTAAATGTTTCTGTCTTACTCTCACAACCTTCTTGACGCAATTCAACTGTTAATGGTTGGTTTCTCGGAAAAAGTCCAACGGCAGTGCCTTTCCCAATGTTATTTCCATTCACATAAATTTGAGCATTTGGGTGATCCTTCGCGACTATCGAGCCGCTGAATTTACTCCCACCAAACATAACCCCACAGCTACTTAGGGTAAACGATACTAACGTTAACATTGACAAAACTCTAACATACTTTTTCATGGTTACTTTATTTGGTTTTAGGTTAAAATTAATTCTCTCTTATACTAACTGCCATCTTTTAAAATTAACTACAACTGGCTAGCCTTTAAATATTCCAATAATGTAAAACCAAAGAAGGTAACAAATGTTTAAAAGCAACGACTGAAAAAATTAAGGCGGGGATCAATTAAACCTGTCAAAATGGAAGCCCAGTCAGATCATCTATTTTCGTGGTACTAAATACAGAATTATTGTCGTATTTTAAAGAAACCGTTGGAATGCTACGTGGCTATTCAATTGGGTGGAGAATACTCTTTAGTACTAACCATTTAAAATTATGAATTCGCACCTTTTTGCTGACAAAACTGTTGGTTCACTAACTCGATGAAAAATAACGATGTTAGATAGCCGTAACCATTAAAAAAGTATTGCCTAAAGCTGTAAAGCGGTTGGCTCTTATAACTAATCTATAAACAACAATTATAATAAGGTCATGAAATTATCCTTCCAAAAGCTATTCTTTATATTGGCCTTTATATTTGGTCTATTTGCCGTTATGGTATTTGCTAAAGTTGTACTCATTCCAATAAGTATGGCTTTGTTAATATCATTCATTCTATTACCTATTGTTAGGAAATTAGAAAGCTGGGGTCTAAACAAATTGTTTTCTGCTTTTCTTGCGCTGCTATTGGTGTTTATTATTATTGGTGGTGGTGTCACTTTATTTTCAGCTGAAGTAATGAGTCTTTCTGATCAGTTAGATGACTTCTCGCAAAAAATAATGAGTACATTATCAGATGTAGTTGTCTATGCAAATAACAACATCAATTTTATTGATAATTTAAATAGAGATGAGTTAATTGCAAGTGGTAAGGAATGGCTTGCCGAATCATCGGGTTCCTTAATAACCAATACATTCAGCGGTACAGCAGCATTCCTTGCAGGACTTATTACTACCATCATATTTACCTTCCTGTTTTTAATTTATCGAGAAGGCCTAACGAATGCCTTTGTCTCATTTGGCGATGATGAAAACAAGGGTAAAATTTTCAGGATGCTCAAATATACAGAGCGTAGGGAAGAAGTATTTATCCGGAATGTTTCTGTTAATTATCATATTAGGTTTTGCCAATAGCATCGGGCTATGGATTATCGGAATAGATAGTCCATTTCTTTTTGGTTTTCTTGCCGCCATTTTATCCATTGTGCCCTATGTAGGTACCATATTAGGTGCCATCATTCCGGTACTTTACGCGTTTATGTCAACGGATTCCATTTGGGTACCCGTATCTGTAATCGCTTTGTTTTGGGGAATTCAAACTATTGAAAGTAATTTTTTGAGTCCTAAAATTGTAGGTGGTAGTTTAAACGTAAATGCCTTAGCAGCTATTTTAAGTTTGTTGATTGGTGCTTCTGTATGGGGAGTTGCGGGTATGATACTATTTCTTCCATTTGCGTCTATTCTCAAAGTAATCTGTGAAGAGTTCGATGAATTAAAACCAGTAGCTATGATAATTAGTAACGATGTTTCGGGCGATAGCAAAGACGAATCTAAAACTTCTAAGTGGTTGGAGAAAATAAAAGGTTTATTTAAAAAGAAGTAATGCCTTCTTTTCCTGCGAATCAAATTTCTCTGTGCTTGAAGTTAGTAGCATTACTTTTTTGGTAAATACAATTTCATCTTCCTGATTATCAAATCATCTACATGCCCCATTTTACTTTTGTCTGTTGTTATTAAGTGCATATGCAAAAATGAATCGTGATGTGTAAAAATTCCTTTGTGAGCTGTTGAGAAAAATCCCACCACTTCGGATTCTTCGTTGATTAGTTCGTACCTTATTTGACCTTGATGCGCTTCGTCTGGTGAAGATACCGTACTTCCTGTTGGCAGGTTTTGAATATGAATTATTGCTTTTGAAACCTGTCCAATTAATTTAAAAGCAAATGGGCGCTTATTGTTAGTTGTATTGTCGTCAATAAATTTTTCCAACTCTTGAATTGTTGAGATATCCGGAGGTAAATCAATTTCACTCCACTCCACCACATTAGCATAAACAAAAAATGGTGCAGACACATCGAATCTCTTCTCAACAATCATTGTTGAATCTGAATTTACTTTTGATACATAACTGATCCCATCATTAATTAATAGTTCGCCAGTCAAATAACTTTCCGGGCCGAGTCCGTAAAGTCCGCGTCTATCCACAATTGTATCCAGGTAAATACTACCTCCTAATTCACCCTTCCACATTACATTACTCATTTTACCAACGATTTTTGTATCAGGGTACATATAATCCATTTTTGATTGTTGTTGCTTTGAAGAGCAACCCAACATTGTAATTGCCAGAAGTCCAAAAACTAATGCGCGTTTTGTCATTTTTTAGAGTTCGTTTGATAATAGATTATTGAATGGATTTCATTTCCCCCTCAACTCCCCAATGCTAAAATCACTGAAAATATTGACAGAATACTAGTGACAGGCGTAAAGAGTATTCGCTCTAATCTATTTTTTGACATTACATTACCCACAGTGTTAAGGGCAAAGAGCGCGGCCATTATCCATAAGATAATTGTCATGAGTGTATTCGGAAAGTCAATGGTTAAAAAATTTGAGTGAACTACAATAACGAATAGAAAGAAAAGATTTATAAAGATTGAGACAATTTCAAATCGAACCATTTCGGTATCTGATTTAAATCGGCCGCCCCAAACTATGTTGTACGGAATTATTTTTAACAAAATCAAAAAGTGAAATCCCAAAGAAGCACCTAGAATAATGAGTATTCCGTATTGCGCGATGTTGATCATAACTAATACCAATTAAAACCGACTATAAACATATTTGAAATACCTTCTCTTTGTCCGCTGTTTGGAAGGTTCGATTGCCCAACAAATATCCGATACTGTAAGTCTAACGCAAACCGTCCTTTGTGCCAAATTTCATAGCCCGTAGCGAATGTCAATGCTGGAAATCCGGTATAAAAGCCAGCAGTCTTGGGATCGTCTACCGTATAAAATGCGGGGGCATCAAAGGTCAAACCTGTGCCCCCTAATACCCACCACTTATTTTTTATCCAATACTGCCCTGCAATAACTACTCCTTCAAATCCTCTTGTTTTATCATTGTACGTGTAGTTTGCACCCGGCAACATAGCTAGTAAGGCGAGTCGGTTGTTAAGCATATAGCCTACCTTAATATTTGGTAGAGTTGTAGAGAAAGAGACTGTTGTTGTGTCGTTGGTGTTTAACGTTAAGGCACCTGCACCTAGCCCTACACCAAACACAAAGCCTTTACGCTCTACTGGTTTTTTGTCTGAATTAGTTTGAGCCACGGTGTAATTCACCATCATGACTAACGCAAGAATTAAAATGGTACGCATCTGATTAATTGGTTAATTAGTAAGATGCAAAGGTTCACTATGGCAACGTGATAGTTATTACCCTATGGTAAGAAATCAACTTGTCAGATTTCTTAATCTACTTAAACTTTGTGGTGTAATTCCCAGATAGGAGGCAATGTGCTTTTGTGCTATTCGCTGCTGAATGTTAGGAAATTTCGTTTGCAGAATGGTATATCTTTCTTCGGCTGTTTTTGTTAACAATTCAATTTGTTGCTGTTGCTTTTCTACAAAGGAGGCTTCGGCCGTGAGCTGCATAATAACTTGCCCAATTGATTTTTGACCTAACCGATAAAAGTCGGCACTTGATATTCGTATCATTTCTGATTTTTCTAGTGCGACTACTTCCAATTCTGTAGGTTGTTTTGTTAGTAGCGACATATAATCGCAGCAGGCACTATTTTCAAAGGCAAAGTCCAGACAAACAAAATTATTTTCTTTCCATAAAAAAATTCCTGCACTTCCTTTTAGAATGAAGTAGAAATACTTCTCTATTGAACCTTGTGGTTTTATTACCTGATCTTTCTCAAAACTAATCGGCTCACAAAACACAGCAAACTCTTCCCAAGCTTCAAGTGGCGCCTTTACGTATTGATCGAATGATGTTTTTAAAATTTTCGCAAGCATTTATTCTGGAGAGTATTCTTGGAGATTATGGTATGACTATTCATCCCTTCAATTTTATTATGTCCCTTCTGTATAAGTCTAACGCAGTTTGTAAAATATCAATTATTGCATTTAAAGGCAAATCCTTATGAGGATTCACCTTAAAAATCTTCATTCGTGTACGGTTGCCTTTTTCCAAACTAGGATGGTTAAGGTGTTTGCCTTCAACAAAAAGAATGTAAGGTTCGTCTGTTTTCTTGTCTGTCCATAAATAGCAAAACACTTTTGTCTTGTAGCAGAAGCAAGGCATTCCATACTTTTGTGATTCCGTTATATTTTCATCTTGTTTACGGATGATATCTCGTAATGCGAGTAAACAACTCTTTGCTGGCTCCGCTTTTTGTAGATAGTAGTTATGGACTTCGCTAACCATTATCGGTTTATAATTTTTAAGAAAAAGTTATTTTTATATCGTACCCTCAGCAAAACTATCTTTAGAAACCATTTGCTCGGAGTTGATATCCAATTCGTATCCCTATTTACACTTACACGTATCACAATCTTGTTTAGTCTCAAAACCATATTGATTACATCCGCTATAGCCAATCTGCTTACAGGAGTTTGATTTAGTATCATAAAACCATCGTTGAAAATACGCTCCGCATTCTTCGTCAGCTGGTAAATTTTGATTGCATGTTCGGTTTGCATTTTCGCAATCATTGTTCATAATGTAATCAGTAGTGTAAATCTTGCTAGTAAAACTGTAAGAAATTTCATGCTAGTTATCAGTTTGAATGCTTAAATTCTAACCCGTTTATATTCTATTGCCCAAGTATAAACTTTACTAAAA
>CAYNKN010000062.1:0-11701 GCA_964397805.1 uncultured Chryseolinea sp.
ATTCCTGATCAAACGTTTTCTCTACCTTCTCACTTTTTAGCCTTTTCTCCATTTGGCCTACAGCTTCCATATGTGCATAGGGCCAGAAACTACAAGCACTCTGCGGAAATACAACAATAAGCAACGCTGTGGCTAAATCGGCTACCGGAAAAAAGTATAACACCAATCCACTAATTAGAAAAGCAATTCCGGAGCGGAAAAACAAAAACGAAAAAATTGTTTTGACTTGACTCCATGTAAGTCGCATAGAAATACCAATAAACAATAAAATCAGTGGTGTCATAATAATACTTAACCGATCGATTGTTAAACTAATCGCCAACGGAAACGAAGTATACGTTAATCCAAGCGACAACATAACAATCGCTACTAGTATTACCATGTTCACTGGCTCATTAATAATAGATAGGAGTAAATCTTTCATTTTAGATTTCTTACTCACCTTTACTTCGCTATTTACCTGATAGAACCACCGCATAGCAATTGTATAAGAAATAATCAATACAAAAATTTTGTTGCCTACATCTGCCAATGCAGCCATCGCTAAAGGTCCCTGACCGCTAAACTCAATAATAAACGGAAAGCATGACAACCCTGGGGCTAGTGAAGGTATGAGCATAACGAGTGTTCGATACTGACTGGATGGAATTGAAAACATGGATTGCAATGGAAGCTTAACTACCAGCAAATACATTACTAAATTGAATGCTAATGAAAGAATAGGTATAATAATAAGTTCTGAGTCAAATTCGATTTGCAGCAGTGCAATAAAAATTGTAGCCGGCAAAGCTAAACTTAGAATAAGCGTTTTCAACCCATCGCGATGTTCTCTCGATTTAAGTTTACGCTGAAACAAGTAACCAATCGCAATCAGCAAGAGTAATGATAGTGTTTTGGTAAATGCTATATTCATGAAGTAACATCATTAAGTCAAATAATGTATTGGTAGGTATCAGGACAACCTAATAAGCATTATTCTACCTGAACAATAAGGCGTGTAGATGAAACGAAATTTATTCTAATTAATCAATACAAAGGAATACTTTCGCATCCCTTTGCACACACCAAACAATCCTATACAAAAAAATTTTTCATTTAGCTTACGATCGCATTGATAGCTTTCGAAAACATTTTTAATTCTTCCATAGTACCCATGCTTACACGTCCGTAAGGAACGCCACCAATTTCGAAACCGCGTATAGAAATTCCTTTCTCTGTCATTTTATCCATGAGCGATTTTACCGGCATAGGTATAGGGAATAAAATAAAGTTAGTGACCGATGGAATTGGGTTTAAGCCAGCCTTCTTTAATTCGGCAAAGGTATAGTCTCTTCCCTCCTTCGTATTCTTACGCGTTAAATCCTGAAAAGCTACATCTTTTAAACTGGCCATCGCTCCTTCTAATGACGTAACGCAAATACCCATCTCGGTACGAACAAGACTTTTGATCATTTTGATCCGTTCTGGTTTAGCTACCATGTAGCCCATACGCAGTCCGGCCATACCATGGATTTTAGAGAATGTTCTACACACCATCACATCATAGCCTTCGCCTACCAAACTCACTACCGATTGCTTTTCCGAATTTTCTAACAACTCGAGATAAGCTTCATCCATAAAAACTGGAACCTTGGAGGAAACCCGTTTACAAAAAGCTTTCAATTCATCAACTGATGTTAAGGTACCTGTAGGATTGTTTGGATTACAGATGTAAATCAATTTAGTATCTGAATCAATAGCTTTTTCCATGGCCTCCAAATCGTGGGAGTAATCTGCACGAAGCGGAATATTTTTCCATGTGGCGCCTATTGAAGTAGCTGTGTGAACAAGCGACATGTACGAGGGATCAGCAGAGATTACATTACCACCTTTCATACACATTGCGAAGGCTGTCTTCTCTAATATATCTGTTGACCCCGCAGCCATTAAAATATGATCAGGCGGAACAGCTTCCTTCTCCGACAGTAGCTCCACCATTTTCACCGAACTATTGTATACGTACCGATTGCCACGTTGCGCACTTTCTGCTATTGCAGCAATAGCCTTTTTTGAAGGGCCCCAAGGATTTTCATTTGCACTTAGTCGTGCTTTAATAACTTGATCAGCTTTAAAAGATGCAAAATGCTCTACTACATTTAACTTACCCATATGAGGCATCATACCAAACGCAGGCTTTGCCTGAAGTTCTTGAAATAATAACGGACTGGCAAAAATACCTCCCGCTGCTAAAGCGCTTTTCTTAAGCCATGATCTTCTGTCGAGTGTTGAATTCATTTTAATATTGTTAGGTGGTGTAAAAATTTACTTATGTGATAGTTAGGGTTTAGAAAAAATAACTTGTGAGTACTTAGAAAATCCTTGTCCTTTAAACTCACCTGTCTAGGTTCGACTGGACAGGTATAATTAGCTAAAGTAACTGCCTTGTAACGGATGGTACATTCGTCAATCCACCTCCAGCGAGGTAACCACTTACACCATCAACTACAGTTAACACTAGAGCATCAGCAAAAGCTAAAAATGGGTTCTTCATTTCAGCCTGTCTAGCATACAGGGAAGGCCAATGACGTTTAGTAGAGATTTAATCATAAGGTTTAGGTTGATGAGTTAGTATAATCGAAGATACAGTATTATATACCGAAGAAAAGTTTTAATCAGAATTTTATAAATACAAGAGTTTAACAAACAAAATATAAATCTGTTTTTAAGATATTTTCAACCGATTGAAATATGAGTTCAATCGTGTGTTTCAAATTTTATCACGCTATTAAAAAGTTTTACCTTTTCTATGAAGTCTGCTTTCATTAGCACCGTCAAATTGGGATAGTTTGAACCTTATCAAGATTATATAACCCCATTAGAACTTGAAAATTTCATAATGATTACTTCAAGTGAACTTTCACTAGAGGCAGGTAGGCACTAATCAGATTAGGATTTTCCAAATTTTTAGTAGAATCGAACTAACCGAATTGCGGAGTTATCAAGCGGTTTGCAGTGCCGCAACTCGTACAATTCAAACTACTCACAGGCGATAAGGGAATCGCGTTTTGATAACCACAGCCAAAACAATTAAAATTATTTTGAATGATATTTGTTTGATGGCATTTTTCACAATGCACTTTTACTGATCCGGTAGGAACAAAAAGTAAATGATTACAGTAAAAACACTTAGACTCCCGACCTTCAATTGTGGGCAAGTCTATAAACTCTGTCGCGAAACCGGTAATCTCTAAAAAATGCTTGGCATCAACATCCGTGAGGTATGGAAGCCAACCCTGCACCAAATTCGATATCTTCATTTTTAAATGCACGGTGTGTGGTAAGTAATCTTTTATAACCTTGTATTTTGAGTTTTCATAAAAAGCCCGTAGCGCTTCCTGCTGCGCAGTTAAATGATGCTGAACCATCTTAAAGAATTCAGTTGGCTTAACCTTAACAACACCATTTGATGCGTAATAATATTGCAAGGCCTTAACATCTTTATTTTGACGCGCCACGATCTTGTTATACGCTGGGTCAAAAGCAGATGTCGTAGATGAGTCTGCACAGATAGCTATATAGTCTGCATAAGCTTGTGAATGTGTTGGTATCGTAGGGGGTAAGTAGGCCGGAAATGTATCATAGTAAAGCATCCAATACTTTACTTGTTGTTCAAAATACGCCTCCTTATTTTTTATGCGAAGTAGTGTAGTTAACTCCGATTGAATTTCTGCACTCGCCCGCTGAAAATTTTTAGTCTGTTTGGCATCAGACTTCCACAAGGACATACTTAGCGTTAAATCAATATCAACCAAACTTCCGCAGAAATCACAAACTATGTAGGGTGAGTGATACGGATTTACTTTTGGCGCACCACAACCATCGCATATAAAGCGCTTTACTTTCATTACGACTAACTAGTTTTAGTATTCGTAAGACGGTAATTACTTGCGCTAAATTCAACCGACTTTAAAACCGAGCAGCCATCAATAGCTCAATGTTTTTATACTTCAGTCCGAATTTACGCGCCATGTACTCATTGGTTAATCCGCCTTTATACGTGTATACACCTTTCATAAACCACTTATGCGAAAAAATCATAGCTTCTACCCCACCCTCTTCAGCAGCACGCAAAATAGTAGGTGTAAAAATATTACTTAATGCATTGGTAGCAGTATGCGCAACACGCGATGCCACGTTTGGTACACAGTAGTGAATTACACCGTGCTTGCGAAAGACTGGCTTACTAAGTGTGGTGATTTCAGAAGTCTCTACACACCCACCTTGATCAATACTTAAATCAATAATGAGTGAATCTGTTTTCATTTGGCTAACCATTTCATCGCTCACCACATGCCGTGCTCTACCCTTTTCTGCACGCAATGCACCGATAACTACATCGGCTGATCTCAGGGTTTCGTTTAACGTAATGGTATCGATAGTCGATGTGTAAATCTGTTGTCCCAATAAATGCTTAATGCGTCTGAGCTTATACAAATGATTATCGAATACCTGCACATCTGCACCCAACCCCAAGGCTGCACGCGCAGCATACTCGGCTACGGTACCCGCACCAATAATAACAACTTTTGTTGGAGGTACTCCGGTAATTCCTCCGAGAATAACACCCTTTCCGTTATTGGCTGTACTTAAATATTCGGAAGCAATAAGCATAACGCTACTCCCGGCTATTTCACTCATGGCGCGAACAATTGGCATGCCGCCAACTTTATCTTCAATAAACTCGTATGCTAATGCTGTAATTTTTTTCTTGAGCATAGCCTGTAGGTTCTCTACTTTTAAATGCCCTAATTGAATGGCAGATATCAATGTTTGGCCAGCATGCATCAACTCAATCTCTTCGAGTGTGGGTGGCTCAATTTTTAAAATCACATCAGCCTGATAAACTTCCTGCGGAGAGTAAACAATTTTAGCTCCAGCATCACTATATTGCTTGTCGGTAAATTTAGAACCAGCACCAGCCTTTGTTTCTACCCATACATCATGTCCATTATTAACTAATAAAGCAACGGCATCAGGGGTTAAGCTTATCCGATTCTCTTGTAACGAAACTTCGTAAGGTAACCCGATAAAGAATGCGTGCCTGCGTTGCCGCACTTCTTGCAATTTTTCTTGTGTTATTACACTGGATTTGGCCAGGGCTTCAAATCCTATTTTCTTCTTCTCCGTCATGGATGGCAATAGCTATAGTTCGTTCTGTTTCACTTTCTGCGTGTAGGGTAATGGTGGCATAACGTGTAGGTACTAAGGAAGGAATTTTTTCTGGCCACTCCACAAAGCAAGGATGACCCGAGTAAAAATATTCTTCTGTACCTAAATGATAGGCTTCTTCCTCACTTTTTATTCGGTAGAAATCGAAGTGATAAATTCGTTTCCCCTGCTGTGTTTCATATTCATTGATAATCGAGAAGGTAGGGCTACTCATGGTATCTACTACGTGTAGTGCCTCACCAATTTGTTTTATCAAGGTGGTTTTTCCAGCGCCTAGTTCGCCCTGAAAAAGCCATACCGATATTTGTTCCAAGTGGGTTACAACATACTGTGCAACATCTTTCAACCCGTGCTGCGATACGGATGAAAAGATTTTTGTTGTACTGGTCATAACACATTTTTCGAAGTTAAGAAAATAACAGGAATGATCATCTCCTCCATACTTACTCCCCCATGCTGAAATGTGTCTTTATAAAAATTAACATAGTAATTATAATTGTTAGGGTATGCGAAGAACTGATCTTCGATCGCAAACACGTATGACGAAGATACATTAAGCTTCGGCAAAAATAAGCGCTCGGGTTTGGTAACCTGCATCACTTTGTCGCCATCAAAACCTAAATTTTTTCCTTGCTTATAGCGTAAGTTAGAGTTCACACTGCGATCGCCCACAATTTTAAAAGGTCGTTTTACCCGTATAGTTCCATGATCGGTGGTGATAATCAGCTTAACATTTTTCTCGGCAATCTTTTTAATGATATCAATAAGCGGTGAGTGTATAAACCACGACTTAGTAATAGAGCGATACGCAGATTCATCGGGTGCTAACTCACGAATCATGGCCATATCGGTGCGCGCATGCGATAGCATATCGACAAAGTTGTAAACAATAACATTGAGATCGTTTTGAAAAAGATTGTTTACGGTATCTACTAAATTTCTGCCCTGTTCTAAGTTCTTAATTTTATGATACGATGACTTGATGGTTAAATTGTTTTTACGCAATTGCTTCGTTAAAAATTCTTCTTCGAAATTATTCTTACCATCGTCTTCATCTTCGCCAACCCATAAATCGGGATGTGTCTTCGCCATTTCGGAAGGCATCTGTCCGGAGAAGATTGCATTGCGCGAATACGCTGTAGTAGTAGGTAAAATGGAGTAAAAGGTTTCCTCCTGATCAACCGAAAAATATTCTGTTAATACTGGTTCAATTACTTTCCACTGATCGTAGCGGAGGTTATCAATCAAAATCATAAACACTGGTTTACCCTTTCCAATCTCAGGGAATACCTTACGTTTCATAAGCTGATGAGAGAGTAATGGTTTTTCGGATTGCGGATCGTTTAACCACGACTCATAATGCCGCATAACAAATTTCGAAAAGTTAGCGTTGGCTTCTGTTTTCTGCATCTCCAACACATCACCCATTTCGTCATTATCGGTTTGGTTTATCTGCAGTTCCCAATACACTAACTTTTTGTAGATGTCAGCCCATTGGTCATGGTTCATTCTGTCTTGAAACGCCATGCTTATTTTCCGAAACTCTTGTTGATAATTGAGATTCGTTTTTTCAATAACCAATCGTTTATTATCTAAAATCTTTTTTACCGAAAGTAAAATCTGGCTCGGATTTAAAGGCTTTATGAGGTAGTCGGCAATCTGTGAACCAATAGCCTCCTCCATAATATGTTCTTCTTCATTCTTGGTGATCATCACCACTGGCAAATTGGGCTTATTGTTTTTAATGTGCGTTAAGGCTTCAAGTCCGGAGAGGCCAGGCATGTTCTCATCTAAGAACACCACATCAAAATGTTTTTCATCGCTTAACTCTACCGCTTCCGATCCATTATTAACCGGGGTGATATCGTACCCCCGTTGTTCCAGAAAAAGAATATGAGGCTTCAATAAATCAATCTCATCGTCTGCCCACAAAATGCTATATCTTTGCATAGTCTCAAATTTTTAACAAGTTAAACATTTACACATCAAAGTCTTGAACAAAAAGAAGATCATCAACGATCCGGTGTACGGGTTCATTACTATTCCCAGCGAACTACTCTTTGATGTAATCTCTCATCCTTATTTTCAACGCTTACGGCACATTAAGCAACTGGGTTTAACCAGCTATGTCTATCCGGGTGCGCAACATACCCGTTTTCAACATGCCATGGGTGCCATGCACCTGATGGGCAGAACGTTGGATAACTTACGCCTGCGCGGTATAGACATCTCTGATCAGGAATATGAGGCATCTCAATTAGCCATTGTACTGCACGATATTGGCCATGGTCCCTTTTCGCACGCGTTGGAGGATTCCTTTCTAAAAAATATTCATCACGAAAGTTTATCGTATTTGTTTATGGATAAACTCAATAAAGATTTTAATGGTGCCCTCGATCTGGCGCTTACTATATTCAGAAATAGTTATCCGCGAAAATTTTTTCATCAGTTAGTTTCCAGTCAACTAGATATCGACCGACTTGATTACTTAAAACGCGACAGTTTTTTTACCGGAGTGCAGGAAGGCACGGTGGGAGTAGACCGCATTATTGCCATGCTCACGGTTCATCAAAACCAATTAGTTGTAGAAGAGAAGGGTATTTATAGTATCGAAAATTTTTTAAGTGCCCGCAGGTTAATGTATTGGCAAGTTTACCTCCACAAAACAACCGTGAGTACAGAACGTATGTTGGTAAACCTGATTAGAAGGGCGCAAGATTTGGTTCGAGCCGGAGAAAATGTTGTGGCGAGTGAAGCACTCCTTTTTTTCTTGCAAAAGGAGCACACACTATCTGATTTTAAAGAGAATAGCGAAGTATTGGAAGCCTTTGGCCTGTTGGACGATCATGATATATGGGGTGCGGCCAAGTTTTGGCGAAATCACGCAGATCCTATTCTCGCGTTGCTTTCGCAGATGATGTTGGAACGGAAGCTCTTCAAGATAAAGCTAAGTTCAGAACCCATACCCAAAGTACAGGTAGAAAAGATAAGTAGTGCCGTTATGAAATACTTTACCGTTTTACGTGCCGAGGCGCCTTACCTCTTTTCGCATGGCACCGTGAGTAACGAAGCTTACACCGATGGACAGCAGATTAATATACTGATGCGGACCGGAGAAATTGTGGATATCGCTCATGCTTCAGACCTCCCCAATATTAAGGCGCTGGGTAAAATCGTTAAAAAAAACTATCTCTGCTGGCCTAAAAATGTATCTTTGTCAGAATAGGGGTAAGATAGGTGCTCACCAATAAGGTATTACGCTCCTCGGTTTCTAACGCTTATTAAATAAAGACTAGCCTATGGAATTTACTGTCAGCCAGGTTGCTGCAATGTTGGGTGGAAGAGTAGCGGGTGATGGCAACGGGAAAATTAATATGCTTGCAAAAATTCAAGATGCCCAAAAAGGTCAGATTGCATTTTTATCAAATCCCAAATACGAGCAGTACATTTACACGACACTAGCATCAGCGGTTATTGTTAAAAAAGATTTCAGTCCGAAGAAAGAAATTAACACCACCCTGATTTTTGTTGAAGATCCCTATAGCAGCTTCACGCTGTTGCTGGAAGAGTATCATAAACTTATTAGTTTTCAAAAAAGTGGTGTGGAGCAACCCAGTTTCCTTTCGGAAGATGCCATCACAGGCGACAATATTTATCGCGGTGCCTTCTCATACATCGGTAGTAAAACCAAGATCGGTAACAATGTTAAAATTTACCCACACGTTTACGTTGGCGATGGTGTTACGATTGGCAACAACACGATACTTCATACCGGTGTAAAAATTTATGCCGATACCCGCATTGGTAGTTACTGTGTATTACATGCCGGTTGTGTTATTGGCAGCGATGGATTTGGTTTTGCACCGCAAGAAAATGGCACCTATAAATCGATACCCCAACTGGGTAATGTTATTATTGAAGATAATGTAGTGATTGGTGCTAATACAGTAATTGATTGTGCTACTTTCTTTGGCGATTCAACCGCTATACGCGATGGTGTTAAACTCGATAACCTAATTCAAATTGCGCACAATGTAGAGATTGGAAAAAATACCGTTATCGCAGCGCAAAGCGGTGTATCGGGCTCATCGAAAATTGGTGAAAACTGTGTAATTGGCGGGCAGGTAGGTGTAGCAGGGCACTTGGTAATCGCCAATCGTACCGGCATTGGGGCACAAACCGGCATCAGTAAATCGATTAAAGAAGAAGACCAAAAGCTAATTGGTTATCCCGGCATCGACATGAAGGATTACTATAAATCATATGCCGTTTTTAAACAACTCCCCCACATTAACCATCGCTTGCAAGCACTCGAAGAAAAAGTGCGATCGCTAAAACAAGACTCCATTACTTCTGAAAGTTAAAAATGCACTGCAATCGTTTTAACAGACCCTAAAAGCCAAAATTGGTTATTCTCTATATTTGACACTAACTTTGACCCCTTTTGCAAAACCATGCTCAATATTAAACAGCAAACTATCCAGAAATCGGTAACGCTTTCGGGCGTTGGACTTCATACCGGGGTTCAAACCAATATGACCTTCGTACCAGCAAAACCCAATCATGGAATCAAATTTCAGCGTGTTGATTTACCGGGTTCCCCGATTATTGATGCCGATTGCGACAATGTAGTGGATGTTTCGCGCGGAACAACCATCGAACAAAGTGGTGCACGCGTGAGTACTATCGAACATACGCTGGCTGCGCTTACTGGTTTAGAAATCGATAATGTTATCATTCAGCTTGACGGCCCGGAATGCCCTATTATGGATGGAAGCTCCATTGCTTTTGTAGAGACTTTAAAAGGTGCTGGAACGGAAGAGCAAAATGCACTTCGCGATTTTTTTGAAGTGCAAGAACCCTTGTTTTATAGAGAAGCTGCCAGAAACGTAGAAATAGCCGCTTTGCCATTAGACGATTACCGCGTAACGGTAATGATTGATTACAACTCTCCTGTACTTGGTAGCCAACATGCATCGATAACCGACATCCGACAGTTCGAGAAGGAAATAGCCAATTGTAGAACATTTTGCTTTTTGCACGAATTAGAGATGCTCTACAAAAACAACCTCATCCGGGGTGGCGATTTAAATAATGCCATTGTTATTGTTGATCGGGTAGTACAAGAAAATGAACTTGAAAATATCGCCAAAATGCTGGGTAAACCTAAGGTTGCTGTTAAGCAAGAAGGTATTTTAAATAACATTGAACTTCGTTACAAAAACGAACCAGCGCGCCATAAGCTTCTCGATATCGTAGGTGATCTGGCCTTAGCCGGTCGTCCGCTTAAGGCACAAATACTAGCCGCCAGACCCGGCCATGCTGCTAATGTTGCTTTCGCCAAGAAGTTGAAGAAAGCCATGCAAGAGTCTGATAAAAAAGGACGGCCTAAGTACAATCCAAACCTACCGCCCGTAATGGATATCAACAAGGTAGCGGCTACCTTACCTCATCGCTATCCTTTCTTACTTATCGATAAAATTATTTACCTCGATAACGAAAGTGTTGCCGGTGTTAAAAACGTAACGGCTAATGAGTACTTCTTCCAAGGGCATTTTCCTGGAAATCCGGTTTTCCCGGGTGTACTTCAAATTGAAGCCATGGCACAAATTGGTGGAATATTAGTATTAAATACTGTTCCCGATCCTGAAAATTATTGGACTTACTTTTTAGGTGTTGAGAGTTTTAGGTTTAGAAAAATGATTTTACCCGGTGATACCATTGTTATTCAGTGCGACTTGCTGGCGCCTATAAAAAGAGGTATCGCAAAAATGACCGGAAGAGCATACGTAGGAAACACATTAGTATGCGAAGGAACCATGACTGCCAGTATAGTACGCAAAGACATATGAGTAGATTTCCAAACGCCAACGTACACCCCGAGGCCATTATTGGTAACAACGTTGTTATAGAGCCTTTTGCCACCGTTCAAAAAGATGTGGTTATTGCCGATGATTGCTGGATTGGCCCTGGCGCCATGATTTGGGATGGAGCTCGCCTAGGAAAAAACGTAAAAGTGTTTCCGGCAGCCTCTATATCATCGCTCCCTCAAGATTTGAAATTTGCGGGCGAAAAAACAGAAACGATTATTGGTGACAATACAGTAATACGCGAATCGGTAACGATTAGTCGCGGTACAGCCGATAAGTTTAAAACAGTAATCGGTAACAATTGCTTATTGATGGCCT
Organism: uncultured Chryseolinea sp.; assembly: GCA_964397805.1. Classification (GTDB taxonomy): domain Bacteria; phylum Bacteroidota; class Bacteroidia; order Cytophagales; family Cyclobacteriaceae; genus Chryseolinea. The sequence continues at coordinate 11,397 of CAYNKN010000062.1, forward strand.
ATGTACACGTAGCCCACGACTGTATTATTGGCAACAATTGCATTTTCGCGAATGCCGTCCAAGTAGCGGGTCATGTCACTATTGACGATTGGGCCATTATTGGCGGTGCCAGTGCCTTGCATCAGTTTGTTAAAATAGGTGCTCACGTCATGCTTTCGGGTGGATCACTCGTGCGCAAAGATGTACCTCCTTATACCAAGGCCGCTCGTGAGCCCCTAATGTATGCCGGCATTAATACTATCGGTTTGCGCAGACGCGGATTTACATCAGAAAAAATATCTGAGATTCAAGAAATCTACCGATAC
>CAYNKN010000063.1:0-10852 GCA_964397805.1 uncultured Chryseolinea sp.
CTATTTCATTGATAAGATTGGAAGAAGGAAACTGCTGCTATACGGCTCAATATTGCTATGTCTCGATGCTTTGGCATTGGCTTATTGCTTCTATACAGAAGCCTCGGGATTGCTTATTTTGATATTTGTTTTGGGATTTATTGGAATTTACGCGGCGACGGTAGGACCTGTGACATGGGTGATTCTTTCAGAAATCTTTCCCAATCGAATCAGAAGCAACTCTTTGGCCTTGGCAACATTGTGCCTCTGGATCTCAAACTTCGTTACCACGGCTTCTTTTCCAATTTTGAAGGCACAGTTTGGACTTTTTGGGACATTCGCTATCCATGGAGCAATCTGCTTTATCTATTTTCTCTTCGTGAAAAAAAACATCTCAGAAACAAAAGGTAAATCCCTCGAAGAAATCCAGACCCAGTTAATAAGAAAACATGTTTGATGAAAATTTTCAATCCAAATCAGAAATGAAAATAATGTACTTCTGTCCACTATGGGGCTCGGAATCCATGCCTTTCGATCAGTTTCTGCAACGAGTCAAAGATGCAGGTTATCATGGCGTTGAAATGAGTTTTCCAATAAACGAAAAGGAAAGAAATCAAAAGGCTAAACTCATTGATTTTTTTGGACTAAAAATCATTGCACAACATTGGGAAACAGTGGATAAGGATTTTACATTGCACCGTAACAACTTTGAAAAGCGACTTCGAAATCTAGCAAAAACTAAGCTGCTGTTTATTAATTCTCAAACCGGAAAGGACTATTATTCTTTTGACCAAAATAGTGGTTTATTCAATTTGGCAAACGCAATAGCAAAAGAAGCAGGTGTTCCTATTTTCCATGAAACTCATCGAGGCAAATGGAGTTTTGCAGCACATATTACCAAAGAATACCTTGACCGACTACCAGGTCTAAGAATAACATTAGACATTTCTCATTGGTGTATAACGGCAGAATCTTTTTTGGAAGACCAAACAGAAGCTATTGATATAGCAGTTCATGCCGTAGACCACTTACATGCCCGAGTTGGCTACACTGAAGGTCCACAAGTTCCCGATCCAAGGGTACTAGCTTGGGAATTTGCATTGAATCATCATGTAAAATGGTGGGATCAAGTGATTGAAGCGAAAAAAAATCAAGGTAAAAAATCCTTTACAGTCACACCTGAATTTGGTGCACCACCAGATATGGTCTTGCATCCCAAAACAGACGAACCTTTGGTTTCGCAATGGGATATTAATGTCTGGATAATGAATTTATTTAAAAGGCGATATTTAAACTAGATAAACAAAAATATGATCAAGCAAGTAATTCTAACTGCTTTTGCGTTTCTCTCATTGTTAGAAAAAACAGAAGCCCAAACTCAGCTTTTCCCTGAGAAACCGGGTATGGTTTCCTATACTTACCGCAATAGCTTCCAAAAAGATGTATCAGCAACATTGGACACCATCCAATCGATAGGAATTAAAGATATGGAATTTTCCAACCTCTTTGGAAAATCCGCTGTTGAACTAAAGGCATTGCTCGACGAAAGAGCAATGCATTGTTCCTCCTTTGGCGTGAGTTATCAGGATTTGATGACGAAAATCGGTGAAGTGAGTGAAAATGCAAAAACACTTGGCGCAAAATATGTCAGGGTAGCATGGATTCCGCATACTGCCCCTTTTGATTTGACCGCCGCAGAAAAAGCAATTACTGACTTCAATGCCGCTGGAAAAATCCTAAAAGAGCAATTTGACCTTACTTTTTGCTATCATAACCATGGCTATGAGTTTCATCCGCATGGTGATGGAAACCTTTTTGACCTGATGATCCAAAAAACGGACCCAAAATATGTGAGTTTCGAAATGGATATTCTCTGGACCTTTTTTCCGGGAGAAGATCCCGTCTATTATTTGGAAAAATATGGAGATCGCTTTAAATTGATGCATTTGAAGGATTTGAAAAAAGGAGTCGAAGGCAACTTATCCGGTGGAACTCCGGTGGAGAATGATGTAGCCTTAGGTACTGGCCAATTGGATATTCCTGCAATTATTGCAGCTGCGAAAAAAGCGAATGTCCAGCATTTCTACCTTGAAGATGAGAGCCCGATCTACTATAAGCAAATCCCGCAAAGCATAGAGTATTTAAAAAGTCTGAAAAAATGATAAAGCTACTTTTTGTCCTACTAGTTTCCATTTTATTTAGTTCTGAGACATTTGCTCAATTTGCAAATTGGAACGAAAAAGAACTGATTTTAAACAATGGATTGGTAGAAAGAAAGATATCGCTCCCATCAATTGACAGAAAGTTTGTCACCACTTCCTACAAACCTATGGAAGGAGAATTCAACTATTTCACGACCCATAATATTGACTTTCAATTTGAATTTGGAGGGAAAAAATATTCAGGAAACAGCAGCTGGAAATTACTCAAAATCGAATCTGCAAAAGATTCCCTAGAAGGAAATGGGGCTCTAGTTTCAATTCAAAGTAGTGATAATAAACTCCAAGTTTCAATTAAATATCTGCTTTATCCCGACCTTCCTGTAATCAGAAAAAGCCTGATTGTCAAAAATCTTAACACTGAGGTAGCCACTTTGGAATCTGTCGATGTGGAGCGACTCTCGGTTACCGGATATCTGCCAACAACCTTTAGCTGGATTTATAGTGATTATGGCAGACGCCGTTCAATTGGCCCTTACGAGGGTAATATGCAAGATGCGCTGCTGATCGTGCACAACATGGACTGGGAAGCAGGGATCTTAATTGGCAATGAAGCAACTGGTGTTTTGAAAAGAACCTCAGTATTTTGGGAATCCCCTGAAATATCGGCAGGACTAACTCATAAGAATGCTAGATTTCCTTTTCGAAAATGGATCAAACCCGGAGAGTCCTTTGAAACCCCAGAGGTTTTCACTATGGTTTATAACAAACAACGGGAACCGCATGAAATTCTCAATTTGACCCTACCTGATTTTGTCAGGAAACACATGGGTATTCGCCTTTCCGAATTGGATGAAAAACCAACGTTTGTTTACAATACCTGGAATCCATTCAAAAAGGATATCAATGAAAAGTTGATCATGGAATTGGCGGATGCCGCAGCGGCGGCGGGGATGAAGGAATTTGTCATCGATGATGGCTGGCAAAACAATTATGGAGATTGGGGAATAGACAGGATTAAGTTTCCTAATGGACTCAAGCCTGTCTTTGATTACATCAAATCTCTCGGAATGAAACCCGGATTATGGATCAGTGTTGGTAGTGCAGCACCTGACAGCAAAGTTTATCATGAACATCCGGAATGGTTTGTCAAAGGAAAGGATGGCGAGTTTAGCAATCTACATATTGAAATTGACGAAACCCATATCCGTTCGGCCTGTTTCAGCACAGGCTGGAAGGACCACATCAAGGAAATCTTACTGGAATTGAGTTTAGACTATGGTTTAGAATACCTTAAGCTTGATTTTGCAGTAGTATCCAGTGCTTATGTTTTTAATCCTGAAGTATCAGGCTGCTACGCAGAAGATCATGACCATCACAGTGACCATCATGAATCCATGTACACCAACTATGAGCGCATGTGGGAGCTTTTTGATGAACTCCATGCTGCTAAGCCGGACTTATTTATTGACTGCACATTCGAGGCTATGGGAGGATTGCAGCTAATTGATTTTGCCATGCTCAAGCACGCGGAAGGAAATTGGCTGTCTAACTATGAAGGAACGGATGGAGAAAAGACCGATATGCGGGTAAGAAATATGGCTTGGTGGAGATCTCCTGCGATGCCTGCCACAGCCTTGGTTATTGGCAATCCGCAGATGCAGGACGAGGGTTGGGAAATGCACATTCAATCCATTGCAGGCGCTTTGCCGATTATGTTGGGAGACCCAAGACAATTTAATTCGGAAAATCTTCAAAAGTACCGGGGCTATGCAGATTGGCTACAGGCCATGGAACAGAAGCATGACATCATGAGTTTCAGACAGGATTTATCTGGGTTTGGAGAGCCGATGGAAGGTCATTGGGATGGTTTTCAGCGGATCAATACTGAAACAAAAAGCGGAGGAATAGTGGGGATTTTCAGGCACGGATCTGTGGACTCAAAGCGCAGAGTTTTGGTCAAATACCTTGATCCAAATGCAGCTTATCAAATTATCACTCATGAAGGTAAAACTATAGCTACCATGAAGGCAAATGATTTAGCAACAAAAGGTTTTGAAATTGAACTTTCTAAAAAATATTCAGGCGAGCTTTTGGAAATCATTAAAGTTCAGAGAGCAATCGATTAGCTCTTATGACAAAGAAATTCCCATTAATTTAATGTATTTAATTTATGAAAAATCTGACTAGAAGACAATTAATTAAGAATACAGGCTTACTTTTTTTAGCCAGCTTATTAGAGCCGTATATTGGTTTTTCAGCGACCCTAAAATCAACCAAAACTATTTTAATCGTCTCAGGTTGGCAGGATGTTAATATTGGTGATATTGCCCACACACCCGGTTTGTTGAATGTTTTCCAAACCTATATGCCTGACACCAAAATCATTCTTTGGAAAAAAAGTAGGGGAGAGCAAGTAGGGCAACTTCTAAAAAAGAATTTTCCAAATGTGGAAATTATTTACGGGAATGTCGACCAAGAAAAAAATGTAGACAATCCTGAAATAATGGAGGCATTAATGAAGGCTGATGTAATGGTTCATGGATCAGGGCCGCTTTTGGTTGCCGCGGATAATCTTGCATTTTGGATGAAAAATACAGACAAGCCTTTTGGTGTTTTTGGAACTACACTACAGAGTCCAGGTGAGTACCACCAGAGTATTCTAAGAAGGGCTAGCTTTATCTTTACAAGGGAAACTCTTTCCATAGAGCACCTTAAAAAGTTAGGAATACAAGGGGATCACATCAGATTTGCTCCGGATGCTACATTTTTTATGGATATTAGCAATGACCAGCAAGCGGAACAGTTTATGAAAGATGAAGGGTTAGAAAACAGAAAATTTATTTGTGTTATTCCGAGGTTACGATTTACACCTTACCACCAATTCAATCCAAATAATAACGGCTGGTCGGATGCTAAAATCAATGAGGTAGAAACGGTCAATGCGGCAAAGAAAGAGGAGGATCATTCCAAATTGCGGGAGGCTATGATTGCTTATGTGAAAGAAACTGGTCATAAGGTTCTGATATGTCCTGAGATGACATATCAAGTGGATATCATGAACGAATTGCTAGTTGATCCCTTACCGGAAGAAATAAAACCCTTTGTATTTAAAAGAGGCTACTGGTTTCCTGATGAAGCTGCTTCTGTTTATAAGAAGGCATTGGCGGTTTTGAGTTTTGAATGTCATTCTCCAATTATTGCGGCAGTGAACGAGACACCATTTCTCTACCTTCGTCAACCAGAGGATACTATCAAGGGACAAATGTATTATGATCTTGGATTTGATAACTGGACTTTTGAGATTGAAGAAACGAAGGGTAGTCAAATAACTAGCGCTCTTAGACAAATCTGGAATGACCTACCCAAGGCGCAGGCTTATCTGAAGAAAAATATGGACCAAATCAGTAATATATATAAAGAAAGGGTCATGGAAGTAAAAAAGTTAATGTAAAGCACTTTTTCCGACAGGTTTCTTAATACAACCTAAAAAGCTAAGGTAGAAATCATTTGTGTAAAAACGTTATCTTTGGGTAAATCTATTTTTGTTTGGCACTAACCGAATAGGGACTTAGCAAAATCTAATCATTTTTTACAATAACGGGCCGCACATTTTATCTCTGGATTTTGGAAAACTGACGCACTTAAATATCGTATTACTAGTTTTTTATTATTAAAAAATGCTTTTGATATAGTGTTACTGTTTCCAAAGAAAGAATCTTATTGTTGAGTTTAAACTTCTTATTTAAAATAGAAACAATGTATAAATATCAAATTTTATTTTTTATTGGATTGTTTATTTTTTCAACTGATTCAGAAAAAGTAAACAATGACATGAAAGTATTAGGTGTTGTAAGGGCTCGGGATGCCAATGATATTGAATCATCCAATTGGATTATCGGTTGTGAAACCTTAGATAGAGATTATGCTAATTATGACGCTTACAAAGACTTCTTAGTTCCCCTTGGTATAAAGCGTATCAGATTACAAGGAGGTTGGGCAAAAACCGAAAAGGTTAAAGGACAATATCAATGGGAATGGCTTGATCGTATTATTAATGATGCAACGGCACGTGGTTTGCAGCCGTGGCTTCAGTTTTCATATGGAAACTCTATATATGATGGAGGGGGAGGGATTAATCTAGCCGCTGGCGTTCCTCATTCTGATGATGCTCTAGAGGCTTGGGACAAATGGGTAGCTTTAATGGTCAATAGATATAAAGATAGAGTAGTTGATTGGGAAGTTTGGAATGAGCCTAATTTTTCAGATAACTTATATAATACGCCTGAAAAGGCTGCTATATTAAATATAAGAACGGCTGATATTATAAGGAAAATTCAGCCAAATTCGGTTATCTCCGGCCTCGCTTTAGGACATATTGATTTGGAGTATGCCGAGGCATTTTTTAAAGCTATACACAATGCAGGTAAGTTGGAATTATTCGATAATATGACCTATCATGATTATGTATATAATCCGGATTCACATTATCCCAAGGTCATGAAACTTAAAGCTTCACTTAAGCAATATTCTCAGAATATACCCTTAAGACAAGGTGAAAATGGAGCGCCTTCAGGTCCACGACTTGGAGGAGCATTAGGTGATTATGATTGGTCAGAACTCTCTCAGGCTAAATGGAATACTAGGCGCATGCTAGGGGATCTAGGGCATGATATAGAGTCATCGGTCTTTACTATAATTGATATTGCCTATTCAGGGTCAGGTCCTATTAAAAGATTGAATGTAAAAGGTTTACTTATGTCAGATAGTACAAAAATGGTAATTCGACCAAAACGCTCCTACTATGCCATTCAAAATGTAACATCTATATTTGATAACACACTTGAACGTATTACTCAGATTAGGAATACTCATAACAGTGATTATGTTCCAAAAGACAAAAATGAAGTGGCCTTCACAAAAAATACCGATAGAAGCATTTCCGTCTATGGATACAGAAAAAAATTGAACAAATTAAATATTTATACTATTTGGAATGATGAAGCCATACCTACAAATAGCGATAAAAAGGAAAATTATAATTTCACCTTTGTTAATGCTTATTTTAAGGATCCGGTTTATGTTGATTTAATAACAGGAAAGGTTTATGAACTAGATGATAGTCAGTGGTCTAAGGTGAACTCAAAATATACTTTTAAGGATATACCAATATATGATGCTCCCATTTTAATTGCAGATAAAAGCTTAATAAGTATAGATCCAACAAATTAAAATAGTTTTATAAACATGTGTTATCATATATGAAGTAACCATAATACAGTTTTTCAGCCTTAAAATTGAGGTATTACCTCCTCTTCGCGGTAGCAGAAAAGTAGAAATCTGAGAAAATAAATATTACCTTTTATAGATTATGTAGACTGAGAGTTAGGTTTACATCCGATTTGACATCCGAATATAGAAATATCTTAATGTAATATTCAATACTTTTGATGGCGATAACCTTATCGATTAACACTGCACGGGAAATGAATAAACAAGCGAAGTATCAAGAAATTGTGGCGTTTATAAAAAAACGTATTCAAATAGGTACTTTTTCAATAGATTCGCTGTTGCCCTCTGAACATGACCTATGTAATCAATTTGGCACTACAAGAACTACAGTGAGAAGGGCTTTGGAAGAATTGTTGAAGGAAGGCTTCATTCAGAAAGAACATGGAAGAGGAAGCAAGGTGCTGGATCGAAGTAAATCCTTAGGACTTCTTACCGTAAAGGGATTTTCAGGCGCCATTGACCATGATGTAAAGACGGAAATTTCTGTGGCACCCAGATTTGCCGTATGGCCACAAGCAACTTTATTTTCACTCTCAGAGGAGGAGAAATCTTCATCATGCGTTTATTTTCAACGTATAAGAAAAATTAATGGAAGGCCAATTGTTGTTGAGAATAATTGGTATGCAAATGTATTTTTGGAATTGATAAATATCCAAGACTTTATAGAAGGATCTTTTTTTAAAACTTTAAGACAAAAATATTTGATTGAAATTATGGGTGCAGAACAGGAATTAAGGTCCATTGCCGCCTCAGAGGAAATGTCACATAAATTAAAGGTAGACCAGGGTTCACCCATTTTACATATTACTGTACGATTTAGAACTAGTAAGGAAGGTCTTAACTTGTATGGCGACTTGTATTGCAATACTAAAGAATATCCTATTCGAAATAGTTATTTCATTTAGAAAATGCAAAAAGATGTTTGGGATTATCAAAAAATAGTTTCTGATAATAGCCATCCAAACCTTTACTTTTTAAAAAGTAAGGAATTGTCTCCAAAAGGTAGTTTAATCCGGGGCTCCCACCAAAGCTTTTCCAATAGGTATTTTTTGCCATGTCCATTCCTATGACAATCTGGTCAGGAAATAGGGGCAATAGAGCTTCCAAAAGTTTAAATGTATAGTTTGGTTCATCCTTTTTCCAACGAAATGCACTATCGTATTCAACCCTGACACCAGTTTCAAGTACCGCCTTGTTGTAATCAATTTCTTTAGCTTTATCAAGGTGAGAGAGAACCACATGGTCTAATCTAGCACCCAATTTATCAAAAAGCAGGGCCTGTTCCAAAGCCTGTTTTCCAAAATTAGTATGCGTAAGAATCGGTACCCCGGTCTCTAAGTGGGCATTGATTACAGCTCTAAATATAAGTTCTTGATGTGGGGTAAACCCATCATCCCCGGTAGCCAGTTTTATAAGACCTGCTTTATGCGTAGTTCTTTTTATAATTGGCCCGGAGTAATCAAATTGATCAATACCTTCCTCGATATCTGCAATGAACATTCGGGTAAGATCATCCTCCTTCAAGCTAAATCTCCAATGGTTCTGTGGGTAGTAGATTTCTAAATGGATTCCGGTTGGGATAATAATTTGTACTCCACTTTTTTGGCTGACTTCTGCCATCTTCAACACATTACGTCCACAATTTGCCGGCATGGTATCTACCATGGTCCGTCCTCCTCCTACGTAAAATTCAGAAAGTTCCTTAACGATCTTTTCAGTATCGTTTAACAAGAACTCTGGGTGCTTGGCGGTTACATAGCAATCGTCTATAACAATATGTTCATGGGAATAGGTTAGTCCCATGTGACTTACCGCCATATCGCCCAAAACTGTTCTAAAAAATAAATTGGACATGATTAGTTGTTTTTCCATCCATCCCTGGAAGTATCCGCAATTTTTTCCGGTAAATCCAGAATAGCTCCGAGCTGAATCAATCTTTCTTGAAGTACTTTTGTATCTATATTTTTATTGGACTGGTCCGCGTCCAATGACAATATTGCCGCTAGTCCTGCGGCTTGGCCCATGCCCATGGTCTGTGCCATGGAACGGCATGATGCGTGTGCATCATGGGTGGCCGAAAAACAACGGCCAATCATCCAGATAGTATCCGTTCCTTTTGGAATCAAAGTCCTGTATGGTACGCCGTATACCCCACCTTCAGGGACATATTGCCAATAGGTTTCAGCCTTATTCTTGGAAGACTTCCTATGATCTTCGATGGGTGCTCCGCATAACAAAATTTGGTCATGAAATGTCTTAGCAGTCATACAGTCTTCCTTGGTCAGACGATACTCACCATATACTCTTCGGGTTTCTCGTATCCCAATTTGGGTGCTTAAACCTATTATTTTAGCATTTTCATAGCCGGGAACTTCATTTCTAAAAAAGTTTTCAAAAGCAAAAGCCTGTTTACGCCCTTCTATTTCAGCGGCTGTGATACCCTCAATCGTTAAAGGATCAGAATCAACCACTTTAACCGCTACAGTGGAGACACATTTCGACTGGCACATTTCGTGTGCGGAACCCTCTTTTCTTGGTAAGCCGTAAAGGCCGGAGTTAAAGGCTTTTGCCATGTTCTCCTTGAGCATGTTTTCTCCACCAGCCGCCTTAAAAGTTGCTAGTTCTACATTGGCCATGCGAAATGTAGTTGTCATGCTTTGTGCGTTCTCTTTCTCGCCGGCCTTTTCATAGGGAATACCTGCCCAATGGCAATAATCAGCATCCCCGGAGGCATCAATGATGCGCTTGGCTACAATCGAAAAAAAACCAAAGCCTTTATGGAAAAAGACACAGGTGCTGGTCTCCCCAACTTTTTCCACTCCCACTAATGTAGTATGGTAAAGCAATGTAACCTGATGTTTCAAAAGCAAATGATCCCATACAAGCTTCAAACGCTCGGGATTATAGTTAACTCCAGTTCCTGCACCGTAGGTGTTGGGACGCAAAAATATGTCTCCCGTTTCATTCAAAGCGTTGACAATAGTATCCGGTATACCACCCACAATTTTTTTAGGAGCCTCAGAAGGGGTGAAAAAGCCGTAAAATGTATCCAACATTTGGGTCGAGGTTCCTCCGGGAAAACCGTATCGCTCTACTAAAGTTACTTTATAGGATCCCATGGCAGCAGCAATAGCAGCGGTTGCACCGGCACTGCCACCGCCAATAATGAGAATATCTGTATGTAAGGCTTTGGTAGCGGAAACGTTAAATGTCATAACAAATTTGATTTAGGCCCTACGTTTTCATATAACTTGGCCATTAAGTGGGCATGTTCATCATAAGCTGACTCAAATAATTCAATCGCCCTTGCTTCCCCTACGATTTTACCACTGCTAAGTACTTTTGGTGATTTACCATTATCATGTAATATTTGAGCCACTTCGGCCTTTATGGAATTTACGATCATCACGCCCCCTAGTGTA
>CAYNKN010000063.1:10862-11662 GCA_964397805.1 uncultured Chryseolinea sp.
TCTAAACCATTAATATAGATCATAGCGTCCCCTAGCGGGGCACCGGTATCGAGTACATAATCGGCAAAGTCTGTCAATTTTTTTCCATCCGCTTTTTTGGAGGTGCTACCCTCCAAATGTAGCTTACTTACCAGAGCAACCACTTTAATGCCCTGTTTTTGGAATTCCTCAGCAATTTCTATGGAAACAACATTACATCCACTGGAGGAGACTACCATGGCAGCATCTTGTTCTTGAGTATTAAAATTTCGAAGTATTTTAGCTGCAAAACCCGGAACATTTTCAAGAAACATTGCCTGCCGTTGACCATTAGCACCAACTACTAAATTGTGAAAAGAAAGTGAGAGTTCTACAATGGGGTTGAAACCGGGAAAAGAACCGTATCGCGGCCACATTTCCTCGACCAACATCCTGCTATGTCCGGAGCCAAAGAGGTGTACCATACGGCCATTGAGAATGGACGTCGCAAATAGTTCCGCTACATTTTTTATTTCGGGGGCCTGCGCCCTAATATGGGCAATCATTTTTTCGCTTTTTACTAAATATTCCTCTGTTAAGCTCATATTATTACTTTTGATTTTGAAAACAATGCAGCACCCATTGCACCAGCAAAAGTGCCAAATTTTGCGCTTTTTAACTCTATACTGCGACCTCCCGGACGCCATTCATAGCGTCCCATAGCCTCCTGTAAAGGACCCATTAATGCCGCTTTGGCCCCTGCAGTAATCCCACCTCCAATACAGATGATTTGTGGTGCAAGAATATTTGTTAATGTGCACAATGCCACTGCTAAATGGTCA
>CAYNKN010000064.1:0-373 GCA_964397805.1 uncultured Chryseolinea sp.
GTTCTGGTAATGCCCACATTAACATCAAGAAAAGCGGAGTAAATTCGGTCGCCATATTTAGAAAACCCAATGTGTTGTGTAAGCTCCGCTGAGTTAATGCGAATCAATGCCTTGCGCGCGTAAAGTTGATCTGGTCGCAACGCGCCCATGGTGCAAAATCCGGAGTCGCTACAACCTTGCGACATAGCAGGAGTTGATATCAACAGTATCACTGTAGCGCGAAATAGAATCGATAGCAAAATAGGTTTCATAGCAGTAAGGTTAGTGCAAGAAACTAAACCGCATGAACAAAGTTGGCGTGCGTGCAGGAATTGCAGAGCGGGTAGTTAAAAAGCCGGTGTGAATGTCCTTTTCGGTAAGACTGAATTCCGCA
>CAYNKN010000064.1:383-6954 GCA_964397805.1 uncultured Chryseolinea sp.
GTAATAGCTCTCTTTCTATTACATATCCCTATCAAAACAAATCGTTTATCCGCATTTACCTGCACTGGTGTATTTGCCAAAACATAACACACCAGATTTTCGAATATTACATAAATATCAATGCATGAAATCGCCAAACAAATACTTTATACCCAACGGTATGTTAATTCAGGCGATTCCATCTGTCTACTTTAAAACAATTCATAACAGATGAAATCAACAAAAACCATCACCTCAAATCAAGCAGCATTCGTAGGAATTTCTGCTGGAATAGTATTTTTAATCGGCCTACTTATAGGTGCAAAACCTTTAGCCAATAACGATGTTTTCTTAATAATCTTCTTGGGGATAAGTCTACTTGCAACAATCGGAATGCTATTACTTCGGAATCCTAAAAACACTATGAGATCGGCACCAAAAAAATAGCCAATAATTAAAGAACATTGACTAAATCATTGACTATGACAACACCTACCACTAAAACTCCGACAGACCATACGGTTTTGTTTAACCGAATATTATACAGCGCCTTCGTTTTACTAGCGCTTTACTACTTGCTGCTAAACAAAGACCTCGGGAGTGCAATGAGTTGCCTAGGCATCGGTTTAATTTTCGATCCCTTTAATCAAACTGTTTCTTTTCCTAATCGCCCACTTTACCAAAGAGTTTGGTTAATCGTGCACGCATCAGTTGTTTTTGTCTTGTTTGGATTCCATCTTTATCAGTACTTTACGCAATAAGGGTACGTAAATACGGGTGAGCACAAGCAAACTTTATTGGGTATGCCAACTAGTAGGATGGTTTAGTATGACCGGCATCGAGGTAATGAATTTTACCTTTTTTATTGTCGGTGAGTTTAGTTGGAACTATACGCTTTTCTTTACTTATCAAGCAGTTCTTGGTATTGGCGTTACTCATGCAGCAAGATTCTATATAAAAAGAACAAATGTGTTTCAATGGCACAGTAACTACATTTGGCTGTTTGCATTTGGTGTCTCCTTATTCATCTCTTCGATACTTTTTATACTTTCTTATGTGCCTACTGTTATAACGACTCCTGAATCAGCAAAGGAGATTTTTCAACCCATTGCTATTGTAGGTAGTATAATCAATTGGATGCGATACGCGGGCGTATGGGTAATCATTTATTTTTTGTACAAAATTTTACAGCACAACAGCGACATTCGAGAAGAGAAACTTGTCTTAGAAAATCTGGCTAAATCAACCGAGCTAGAACTTTTAAAAACACAGCTAAACCCACATTTTTTATTCAATGCATTAAACAGCATCAAGGCATTGGTAACCTTAGATCCGCTGGCGAGTAAAGATGCCATTGTAAAATTGAGTGAGCTTCTTCGCTTTACACTTAATTATGGAAAGGAAATTACTATTCCGTTGCACGATGAAGTAGAAGAAGTAAAAAAATATTTGGCGCTCGAAAAAATTCGTTTTGGCGAACGCTTACAAATTCAATATACCATTTCAGAAAATACCTTAGGTCAGTTACTACCGCCAGCACTACTCCTTACGCTGGCTGAAAATGCCATAAAACACGGCATCACCCGACAAACCGGATCGTGCAAAATAGAAATCGAAACGAAACTAGTTGACCATACTTTTATGCTGAATGTATACAATACAGGTGAACTCAATAGTGGCAACGCTAATGGCATTGGGTTAAAGCATGTCGAAAAAAGGTTGGCGAGTGTTTTTTCAGAAAAGGCAACCTTTACATTAACACAGATCAATGAAACCGTAAGGGCGACCATTACAATACATTCTCCAATTAACTAAAAAAAGTAAACTGGATGAAACAAAACCAACATATAACAGTCTTACTGCCGTAGCAAAACTTAGTGCGAGCCAATGAAAATTACTACGCTATTAATAGACGATGAACCACTGGCATTAGCCGAACTTCAATCCATGCTTAATCAGCATCCGGAAATTGAAGTCATCGATGCAATCCACGAAGCCGAAGGTGCTATACAAGCCATCAATACAAAAGCACCTCAACTTATTTTTTTAGATATTAACATGCCCGGCAAAAGCGGATTTGAAGTATTGGAATCCGTAGATGAAGCACCACTGGTAATTTTTGTCACCGCTTACGATCAATTCGCCATAAAAGCATTTGAAGTCAATGCATTAGATTATATTTTAAAACCCGTTAATACTGAACGACTAAATGAAGCCATTGAAAAGGTTAAGAAAACCATCTCCACAACAACTACAACAGAAAATCGATTGCGTATAGACAAACGCATATTTATTAAAGATGGTGAACAATGTTTCTTTGTTCCGCTTGCAGAAATTTATTTGATTGAGAGTGTCGGGAACTATGCACGTGTATACTACCAGGAGAAAAAACCGTTACTCCATAAGTCACTAAATTATTTGGAAGAAAAACTACCAGATGAATTTTTCTTCAGAACCGATCGACAGCATATCATCAATATTAACTTTATCAAAAATATTACACCCTACTTTAATAGTACGTTACAAATAGAATTAGTTAGCGGTCAAAAAATTGATATCAGCCAGCGGCAAAGTGTAAAATTCAAACACAAAATGGGAATTTAAAGCGATCCAAATGAAATGTACTGTTAAATATCTCGCACTACTAAGCTTAGCTTTAGTGCTACAAAGCTGCCTGTTGGGAAGGTTTACGTGGTATAACTTCTCGGATATTACTGATCATAAAATTTTTCCAGAACGAGCACTCCCCAAATCGAATGAGCCTTTTCGATTTATTGATGCACAACGTACCGATTGGATTGGTGACATTAATTTATTGAAAGTAGATAGTATTGTTAGAAGTAATAACTCAGTTGCCTTTTTAATTATCAGAAACGACTCTCTGCTTTTTGAAAATTACTACCAAGGATACGCAGCCAACTCTACCGTTGCATCATTCTCGGCTGCCAAATCGTATACCTCTGCGCTTATTGGTGCCGCGCTAACCGATGGGTTTATTAAAAATGTAGATGAACCTATTACAAATTATCTAACCGAACTAAAATCAAAAAAAGGATTTGATAAAATTACCATCAAGCATTTGTTGCAAATGACAAGCGGGATAAAAGCCAATGAAAATTACTATAACCCATTCGGACAAGCCGCTAAGATTTACTATGGCCGTTCATTACGTAATTATTTGAAACGACTGAAAGTGGAGTATGAACCCGGAACCAAATTCGCATACCGAAGTATCAACACACAGTTACTGGGTTTTATTACTGAACGCGCTACCGGCAAATCTGTAACCACTTATATGAATGAAAAAATTTGGCAACATTTAGGCACCGAGTATGATGCCACATGGAGTATCGATAAAAAGAAAAATGGCATGGAGAAAACATTTTGTTGTATCAATGCGAAAGCGCGTGACTTTGCTAAGTTTGGTCGGCTTTACTTGCATGAAGGTAATTGGAATGGTCAACAAGTATTACCTCAAGCATGGGTAAAAGAGTCTACTACACCCACAACAGAAGATGGCGCAGCACCCTACTATAAAAATCAATGGTGGTTTACACGACATGGTTATGAAGCCAACGGACTGCATGGTCAGTACATTTATGTTTCACCTAAAAAGAATGTTATTATAGTGCGCTTAGGAAAACGAGAAGGAGAAATAAAATGGGAGCAATTATTTGATCAACTTAGCGAGCGTTTGTAAAAAAAATAGCTGACCGTTAAAAGTCAGCTATTGATAATAGAGTTCCTTACTCTTTACTGCGGAATAATAATGGGGTAATAATACATATTCGCTGAGCGCTCACTTTCATACAAACCATGGGTATGATTAAGAACCAATACCGCCTGAGCCAGTAATTGATTAATAGATGTATTGGTAATACTCGCCAAAATCTGTTCATCCTTAATTTGCATAGAGGCGTTTTCGTTCCAAACTATCTCGCGATTATCGCGCTTTCCACTTCGGGAAAAACTATACGTTTGGCCGTTACTAAACTCCAGAACTCCGCGTTTTGTGTTTAGCCGTTTTCCCGTTGCCAAAACCTCCTCTGAATCACCCTGCGTTATAACACACTGTCCTCCGTTACGCTTAAGCTTTATTTTATAGTTTGTGTCGCCAACTACTAAAACTGCGCGCTTCGATGAGTAAACCGGTTTTAATACCGCCAATGTTTCTTCGCCTTTCACTAATGGAATTTCTACTTGAGGCAATTTCCATTCTGCTTGTTGTGCCTGTACATGTAGGCCAATTACCCATGCCACCACAGTAAGCAGGATAAACTTTGTGATTTTAGTTGAGTTCATAGTAAATTAATTATACCACAACATACGAGAACAACACAAATCAGGTTCACTATTCGGATGATCGCAGAAACCCGATGATGAATAAACCAAACCTACTAAACTATGCTTCTGACAACTTTCCAAAAGGCATGACCTTACCCAAAACGATTCTGCATCAATCACTTACTATCTGCATTTCTGTAAAAAAAATCATCTGGCAAAACAAAGGTATGTTACTTTGAGAAGCACATTATATTCTCATTAAACTTTTATCAAGCCGCATTCAGAAAATGGGAAATCTTAGATGGAAAAAATTGACAGACACTTTTACGTTGATGTTAGACAATGAAACACTTGTACAATTACACTACACAAATTGTACACATGCCACATTTCAACTCGGCAGCGACATGTATACTGTAGTTGTAGAAGGTCGTTGGCGACCACGATATCTCGTAACAAAAAACAACGCTCCGGTTATAAGTGTATCAACAAGTTTGTGGCGAAATCATGGAACGATTTCTATGCGAAGTGGAGAAGTTTATGAAATAGAATACGGTTTTAAAGATGGCGTTACCGTGCGGTTCTATGATCAACAACAAGAGATATTAATTTACAATGAATGCGACAACCAAGAAACTGGCCAGATTAAATTTCAGGTAGGCACTGCATTAGTAGATGGCGAGAAGGTAGTATTGTTGGCTACCCTCGGGCTCATTATGTTTTCAAGTATGGTGTTTGACCATCACGCTAGTTCAACGCAGTAATAGCTAACGAGTATGTATACAATGAAAAAGCTTTAAAGAGGTACTATGAACAACTTACACTAACACAAAGCATTAAATTTTGGGTAAACAAAACTTAACAACAATGAAAACACAAGCAAAACAATTCTTTTACGGATTACTGCTTTTTAGTATCGGTGTCGGATTAGGTACGTTACTTTCACAACTAATCGGATAAAAAAACTAAAAACAGTTGCTAAAGGGCTAATAACCGTTTATTAGTAAAGTGGATGATCATGCCTTGAGTGAATCACCTGCAAAATAGTATCTTTACATATCGATGGTCAGACTATACGTCTAAAGCGATCTTCGATAATTAATTACATTCACTATTTTGAATCCTTTAGTATCATGAAAAAAATTCATCACATTCTTTTACTGTCAATTATCACGCTGGCCTCTTGCTCTACCCGGCCAATAGAAGACCTTCCGATTAGCGGAACACGCGTAACTTCTGAAAAACAAATTTTTGTTGTCGATACCATAACCACCGCATTACGAAGTCCGTGGGGTATGGCATTTTTACCCGATGGCCGTGCGTTAGTAACTGAAAAATCGGGGGATATCCGAATTATAAAAGACGGAAAATTACTGGACGAAAAAGTAACAGGAGTTCCTGCAGTTTACACCAACGGACAAGCTGGTTTGTTAGACATTCAATTACATCCTGACTACGAACAAAATGGATGGATTTACTTAAGCTATGCCAAACCCGATGGTGATGGTGGCGGAACAGTAATCGCACGCGCTAAACTAGAAGGTAATACATTAACAAGTTTAGAAGAACTTTTTAAAGCCACCCCTACTTCTTCCTCGCAGGTACACTTTGGTTCCAGAATAGCTTTCGATGAAAACAACTATATGTTTTTCTCTTCGGGCGAACGTGGCACAAAAGAAAACTCACAAAACATTTCTAATCATCTCGGAAAAATTTTGCGCTTGCATGATGACGGACAAATACCTACTGACAACCCATTTGTTGATACCGAAAATGCAAAACCTGAAATTTGGTCGTATGGTCACCGTAATCCACAAGGTCTATATTACGATAAGGCTACACGCACATTATGGAGCCACGAACATGGCCCTAAAGGTGGTGATGAATTAAACATTGTTGAAAAGGGAAAAAACTATGGCTGGCCGGTAATTACGTATGGTATTGATTACAATGGCACAATCATTTCTGATCTCACCGAGAAAGAAGGTATGGAACAACCCGTGCGCTACTGGGTACCCTCTATTGCACCATGTGGTTTAACAATGGTAACCAGCGATCGCTATCCAAACTGGAAAGGAAATTTATTAGTGGGTGCGTTGGCGCATCAATTAGTAGCGCGTGTAGAAATAGTCGATGGTAAGTTTATTCACGAAGAAAAGCTATTGGAAAAATTTGGACGCGTGCGTTCTGTTGTTCAGAGCCCCGATGGGTACATTTATGTTGGTGTAGAAAACCCAGGCATTATTGTTCGGTTAGTTCCTGTTGCTGAGTAAGCAAATTAGTATCCTCCCCTTTACCGTACGAAGCT
>CAYNKN010000064.1:7054-11616 GCA_964397805.1 uncultured Chryseolinea sp.
GAAGCTAAAGCCTCATCGGAATATGTAAACTACCAAGCTTTAAGTGTTTTCATCTACCTACATCAGATTTCTGCCAACAAGCAATACATTTTAGATTAACGAAAAATTACATGCCCATCATCACAAATGCCCCCCAATAATACGGTTCTTTATACTTCGCCATGAGTTGAAGTTGTGCCTGCTTAAATGCTTTTTGTTTATTGCCCAACTTGATCCAGTTAGTATAAAAGCTATTCATAAGTTGTTGCGTAGCGGCATCATCTACTTTCCATAAGCTCATGATAAGCGCATCAGCACCAGCCACTAAAAAAGCACGTTGTAAACCATACACACCTTCGCCTGCTTTAACATCGCCTAAACCAGTTTCGCATGCGCTTAATACAATGAGTTCAGTACCTTCTAAATTTAAGCTCATAGCTTCGTACGCGGTGAGAATACCGTTGTCGTTGCTTTGCAAATCAGGAGATCGTTGTCCGCTTACTGTGCTAGCCGCACCAGCTAACATTAACCCCGAGCGAAGTAATGGATTATCGCTTGCGTTATCCATACTTACACCAAAGGCATTACCGGTTCGTTCTACATCTTCTAAAAAATAACCGTGTGTAGCAATGTGCATTAACAACGGAGCCTTTACCGATTTTAGATTCGCTTCTGTAGCGGTGGCTTGCATAAATTGAGTGACTTGATAGCCCGAAGCTTTCAATAATTTACTAATACCATCTACCTCTACTTTGGTTCCGGGTAGTGCATCGATATTACCTACTCCATAATTCGGAAAACCTAAGAGCGTTGCATTTTTCTTTTGCACTTTATTTTTTCTGGCTTTCAATGCCAGTATATCTTTTGAATTTCCAACGACAACTAAATCATATCGATTTAAAATGTAGTCGGCACTTTTGGTTCGTAGCGTGTTTACATTAAGTTGATTATAAACGCCATCGGGCGAGAAGTAAATTAGTTTTTTGCCCTTTAACTCAGGCTCGATTCGCGCCCAGTATTGATCATATGAATACTCATCAACAATTCGTTGCTGAATAGCATTGCGGTAAAATTTAGCATACCGGGTTTCTAATTGCTGCCCATTCTCTAACACAACAAGCGATGGCAGCTCGGCACCTTTACGCAAAACAAATGCTACATATTTCGATTCTTTTGTAAAGCGTTGATCGTACGTTTGCACGCGAAGAATTTCAACTACGGCTTCTGCATCAGTAAGCCCGGCCGTAATTTGATCAAATCCAATTTTATTGGCAGCGTATCCCGATACGAAATCGGCAGAGCGTTCAGAGAGTTTGCGCTCCATGGCATTGGTAGCACGTTGAAGCGAATCGATATTAATTTTTTGTTGCTTTAGTTCCTCTTTAGTATAGGCATACAAACGAGCCAGTTTTTCTTTTTGATCGAGCCAGGTAGTATAGTCTTTTATAAGCTCTGCATCGTTACTCGCCAGTATGGATTGTTTTA
Source organism: uncultured Chryseolinea sp. (assembly GCA_964397805.1). Classification (GTDB taxonomy): domain Bacteria; phylum Bacteroidota; class Bacteroidia; order Cytophagales; family Cyclobacteriaceae; genus Chryseolinea. The sequence goes on from CAYNKN010000064.1 coordinate 8,519, forward strand.
CTTTGTTAGTAGCACTCAATAGTAGTGCTTTTGTAGCTACATAATAATCGAACATAGCCTCAACTACCGGAGGATTTTCTAAGCTGGCTTCTAATGCAAAATTGTAGAAGCGTTGAAAGCGTGGCGAAAGTATTTCCCAATATTTAGTTTTTTCAGCTTCACTCATGGGTGGAAAATACTGATTGATAAACTCCAATGATTTATCCATCACTTCACGATACATCATAAACGATTTATTCCATGCCTTACGCTTCCAGTTTAAAATAGCAATGTCTTCTTGTGATTGTGCGTAAAGCGGATGATCTCTACCTAAAGTAAGTTCGCGGATAACCAATGCCCGCTCCAGTTGTGGATCGGCTTCGGCATATCGTTCCTTTATGCGATAGAAATTACCTAAGTCGCTAATAACTTTTGCATAGGCAGGATTCTCTTCACCGAATGTTGATTTAAAAATGGCAGCCGATCGCTTTAACAAATCCTCCACTTTATCTTCTTTCTCCTTACCCATTAGCATATAAAGAGCCGCCTGATTGTTTAACATACTGGCATAATCGGTACTGGATTTGCTCAGCCGTTTTTCCATACCCATATAAATTGCTTCAGCCTCCGTATACTTTCCACTTTGCTGATACAGTAATGCCAGGTTCGATAAAAACTTAAGATGATTTTTTGATTTACTACTTTGTAATTTCTCGGCAATAGCTATCGCTTTCTTGAGTACTTCTTCGGCATCATCATACCTACCTACTGCCTGAAACAACATAGCTTGATTATTTAAGGCGATGGCATTGGGCATGGCCGCTTGCAACTGATTTTCAGAAAGTATACCCAACACATTTTCGAAATCTTTTTCGGCTTCGTTATAGCGTGCGAGATTATATTTTAGCACACCATAATTATTAAGTGATGCGGCCACACTACTACTTCGTTCGCCAAATTTTGCTTTTCGCATAGCAAGGGCTTTGCTGGTAGAACCTTCTGCTTGCGTGTACCTTCCCATGGTTGCATAAAGTAATCCCTGATCGGAGAGTGTTTTGATGTAACCAATATCTTCTTCTAATCCACTGGTTTCATACGCCTCTTTAGCATCACCAAATTCACGTTCAGCATTCGGATAGCGCCCGTTCGCATACCATACTTCACCCAGTTCGCGATGATAGCGCGCCCTGTCTTCATCCGAAACTTTCTCCCCTTTTAGAAAAGTAGAACCAATACTTACGGCCGAAGTAGCACGAGCTACACGCGCGCCCTTTTCTTTCATGTCGAACATACCAGCATTGTCGCTTAGTAAAATAGCATAATCAAAATCGGTAGAATCGAAATCATCACGAGTTTTCTCCAAATCTTTTAAAAGAAAAGAACCTGCCTTATCGCGATTTTCTTTGGTGTTGAGCACACGACCCGCTTGGGTTGTAGCACGTTTTAATTCGCGAAGCACCTGCGCTTGTGCTGTTATAGAAAATAAAATAAGTAAACCTGTAATGAGACGATACATACATGTTGGATTAACTACTAACAAAGTTAATGTAAAAGAAACCGGGCTATTGATGAATACCTTAAAAAAAACGTGCTAAAAACCCGATGGTCTTTAGCACGGTGGATAGAATGCGAATTGGTTTATCGGGTTAGTTAAAACGCATCACTTTCGCGGTAGGCCTTTATTAACGCCAACTCACCTTCTTTTCCTGCTTTCGAATTACCATGCTCCATGCCCATTATGCCTCGGTAGCCTTTATCATAAATGTATTTAAAAACATTTTTGTAGTTGATCTCCCCGGTAGTTGGCTCCTTCCTTCCCGGATTATCGCCAATTTGGATATATGCGATTTCATCCCAACACTTTTCGATGTTCTTAATAATATCGCCTTCGTTGCGTTGCATGTGATAGATATCGTATAAGATTTTACAAGCCGGACTATTAACCGCTTTGCACAACGCATAGGTTTGATCGGAGTAACGCATAAACAAATCGGGGGTATCGCTCAATGGTTCTAATACCATAATCAACCCGTGGGGTTCAAAAATTTCAGCACCTTTACGCAATGCATCAATAACGTTACTGGTTTGAATGCCTATTGGTAGATTTCGCTCGTAAAATCCCGGCACTACAGTCATCCACTTCGCATTAACACGCTTCGCCAGTTCTACGCTACGTTTACAGGTTTCAACGAAATTATCTAAAAACTCTTTTTTTCCGGTAGTCAATGAAGTCTTCCAATTATCTCCTCCATCAATGACAAACACGCCCATAGTCATGTTTAATTTGGCTAACGTTTCGCCAATCTTATTTTGTTGCTCTGTAGTTCGCTTGAGCATACCATTGTCTTCCACACTTCGAAAACCCTGGTCGTGCATAAACTTTAGTTGATCAATAAAATCCTTGCCGGCATGATTGGAAAACGTTCCGTCATGTGGCGCATAGTTTAACTTAAACGGCTTTTCGGCAACTAGTGGGCGCGCGGGTAAAACTTCGGCCACTGCATGGCCAACGGTAACCGTAGTGGCAGCAAGGGCTAAGCCTTTACCAATAAAATTTCTTCTCTTCATAGCTTAATTAAGTTAGTTTAGACTATCGCATGAAATGTCTATCAGCAAACTATAGAACCAGCAGGGATGATTAGTTGTGGACATTAAATGGGTTTCCTTAAGAATCAAACACAAATAAACACATAAAATCATAAGCTACTTTCATACGACATACTCGATTATTATCAGTTAGAAAATACGTGCTTGAAGATAGTATATCGGATGAAATAAACTTACCCGTACAATCCTTTTAGATCAAGACAGCAACAACCCATAAGCAAATATGTATCTTCGCGCCCGGACTTTTAAAATGAAAAGAAGTACTCAAAATCAGGCATTAAATAGATCCAACGAATGAGGATAGACACGTTCATCAACCAAGTAAGCTGAACAAGTACCTTCCATACAATTACCTTAAAGAATAAAAGATGAAATCGCCATACAAATGCTTTATACCCAACAGCATGATAATTTAGGCGATTCAGTGTGACTATTAAAAAAAAGATTAACACATGAAACTATATGTAAATATCGCCCGCGCTGTAATTCAGGCACTGGAAATGATTTTTGAA
>CAYNKN010000065.1:0-921 GCA_964397805.1 uncultured Chryseolinea sp.
TTTATTTTGCGTTTGGCGAATCGTTCCTACATTCTACCTGCTAGGTGTAATCATTTTTAGGAAAGAAGCGTTAACTTTCTAATCACTCCACGTAACTAGCAGCCTGAAGTATGAAGCGATCGATTTTAATTTTAATAGTAGTGTTGGCAGCGTGTATTGGCGGTATGTTAGGTGCCATACTCACTATTCGGTTTTTAGATTTTTCTAATGCAGCGTATCAGTCCATAGACGAACGACAAAAATTAGTTTTAACAGGGTTTACTTCCGATACCAGTTATGCGGTTTCCAGTAACCTCAATTTTTTGCAAACAGCCAAGATCGTAACACCAGGCGTAGTGCATATTCGTACTTCGTATGGGCCAGGAATTTTTAGCGTTAATCCACTTCGTCATTATTTAGAATCTCCCGCCCGATCATCCGGATCGGGAGTAATTATTTCTGATGATGGTTACATTGTTACTAACAACCATGTTATTGAAGATGCCAGTAATATAGAAATTGTAATGAATAATAATCAGCGCTACTATGCTAAGTTAATAGGCGCAGATCCAACCACCGATTTAGCACTGCTGAAAATTCGTGCGCATAATCTTCCGTTTTTAAAGTATGGCGATTCCGATAAGATAATTCCCGGAGAGTGGGTATTGGCTGTTGGTAATCCGTTTGATCTCAACTCAACCGTAACTGCAGGTATTGTTAGTGCCAAGGCACGCAACATTGGTATTTTACGCGACCGAAATAATTTACAAGTAGAAGCATTTATTCAAACCGATGCTGCTGTAAATCCGGGTAATAGTGGTGGAGCGCTTGTTAACTTACGTGGCGAACTCATCGGCATTAATAGCGCTATTGCTACTTCTACCGGAAGTTATCAAGGGTATTCATTTGCTATACCAGTAAGCTTAGTAAAAAAAGTAATGG
>CAYNKN010000065.1:931-11608 GCA_964397805.1 uncultured Chryseolinea sp.
TATTGGAGTATGGTAAAGTACAACGCGGCCTTTTGGGAATTCAAATTACCGATATCAACGCAGCTATTGCCGAAGACTTAAAGTTGAAAACAAATCAAGGTGTATTAGTAAATCGGGTAAATAAAGGAAGCGCTGCGGAGGCATCTGGCATAGTAATAGGCGATGTTATTATTGGTATTCAAGATCATCCCATTACTTCCGTATCAGAACTACAAGAATGGGTAGCCCGAAATAGACCCGGTAAAGAAATTAAAGTAACGTATATACGGCAAGGTGAGCGTTACCAAGTGCAAGCACGTTTACGAAACAATGAGGGGAATGAAGAGGTAGAGAAAGTAAATGTTGCGTATACATTTAGAGGTGTTGAGGTAGAAGATGTTCCCTACAAAGAATTAAATGAATTAGCGTTAGAAGGAGGTGTTCGTATAAAGGAGTTGGTAGCTGATCATTGGAAAGAATCAGGAATTAAGGAGGGTTTTATCATTGCCTTTGTCGATAAAGTTCCTGTTGATAATGTTGAAGATCTCAACCGTATACTCGATTATAAACGAGGCGGTATTTTATTAGAAGGTTATTACGCAAATGGTCAGAAGGGCACCTATGGTATCGACTGGTAGCTTGCTTCATTGAAGCCACAGTACATTCATACATTTTCTTAGCTTTGTGTCATTAGATTTCAGCCTATGCAAAATTTTGGTATCAAAGAAGCGCTCACTTCATTAGCGATCAGCAAGTCAAATCCTGGAACCTCAACCGGAAATAAATGGTACCGTGGTTCTGGTGTTAAAATAGATTCTTATTCGCCTGTCGATGGTAAATGGATAGGCTCTGTATATTCAACTGATCAAGCTAATTTCGATAAGGTAATTAATCAAGCACAACAAGCTTTTCAGGAATGGCGTATGTGGCCAGCACCTAAACGTGGTGAAGTTGTTCGGCAGATAGGTGATGCACTTCGTAAACAAAAGGAACCACTCGGTAAATTGGTTTCGTACGAAATGGGTAAGTCGTATCAAGAAGGATTGGGCGAAGTACAAGAGATGATTGATATCTGCGATTTTGCAGTGGGCTTATCTAGACAATTACATGGCCTTACGATGCACTCCGAAAGACCACTTCATCGCATGTATGAGCAATGGCATCCCTTAGGCATTGTCGGAATTATCTCTGCCTTTAATTTTCCGGTAGCAGTTTGGGCATGGAATACCATATTGGCTTGGGTATGTGGCGATGTGTGTATTTGGAAACCATCTGAAAAAACACCGTTATGTAGCATAGCGTGTCAGCAAATTATTGCAAAAGTATTTGCGAAAAATAAAGTACCCGAAGGGGTTTCGTGTATTGTTAATGGCGACTATCGCGTGGGGCAATACTTAGCGAGTGCCGGGCAGATTCCGTTGGTTTCGGCAACAGGTTCTGTGCGTATGGGAAAATTAGTTGCTAAAACAGTTGGCGAGCGTTTAGGACGAGCCTTGTTAGAACTTGGTGGAAACAATGCCATTATAATTACTCCACAGGCTAATTTAGATATGGCTATTCGAGGTGCAGTGTTTGGTGCGGTGGGCACAGCCGGGCAGCGCTGCACAACCACACGCAGACTAATTATTCATGATGATATTTATGAGGAAGTAAAAACTAGGTTGAAGAAAGCCTATGCACAAATACGAATTGGAAATCCATTAGATACCGAAAATCATGTGGGGCCATTAATTGATCAACAAGCTGTAAAACTTTACCGTAGCGCGTTGCGAAAAGTAGTTGAAGAAGGTGGAAAGTTTTTGGTTGCTGGAGGTGTGCTAAAAGGGAAAGGCTTTGAGTCGGGGTGTTATGTAAAACCAGCCATTGCTGAGGTAGAGAATGATTTCGAAATTGTTCAGCACGAAACGTTCGCTCCTATACTTTACCTTATTCGCTACAGTTCGTTAGCAGAAGCCATCAATAAACAAAATGGTGTTATGCAAGGGTTGTCGTCTGCAATTATGACAACCAATGTATTGGAAGCTGAACAGTTTTTATCGCAAGCAGGTTCCGACTGTGGTATTGCCAACGTTAATATCGGCACATCTGGAGCTGAAATTGGTGGTGCATTTGGTGGCGAAAAAGAGACAGGTGGGGGGCGCGAGTCGGGCTCTGATGCCTGGAAGGTATACATGCGTAGGCAGACCAATACCATTAACTATGGCGATAGTCTTCCATTGGCGCAAGGGATAAAATTTGATCTATAGAAGAATTTGTAAATAACCACCAAAAACCTATTTTTATACAGCATTCATTAATCTACTTATGGCCGAAAAAAAATACCGCACTGTTATGCTCATTGACGACAATGAGATAGATAACCTCATTAATCAAAAAATGATAGAAGCCGCGGCCATTGCCGATAACATTTACACCTATACAGGGGCAAAAAGTGCTATTGAGTTTTTGAAGAATATGGAGAAGTTGGATGTAGCCGAACAAGTATTACCCGATGTAATCTTTTTGGATATTGATATGCCACTAATGGATGGCTTTCAGTTTTTAGATGAATTCGAAAAACTGACTAACGTGGCGAAAAAGAAATCTAAAATTGTCATTCTTACGTCTTCTATCAATCCGCAAGACTTCAATCGCTCTAAAAAGTATGAGAACGTAAAGCTGTATCTCAACAAACCACTTTCGCACGAAAGTATTGTTAAGCTAGAAGTTTAAAACTCGCTGAGTAAATCAACAAATCGATCATCTAATTTAATAAGCTTGGTGGGCGCAAAGTAGCCAACTTTTAGGCTATTGAGTTTAGGGACGATAGCCATTATCTTTTTCGATTTTTCCTTCTTCGCTTCACTCGTTGAAATCTTCAGTATCTTTAAGAAGAGCTGAATATTTTCACAGCTATCTTTTCCAAACAATCTGATTTGCCGCTGAATACTGTTTGAAAGTTGGTTAAACAATTCAACATCTTTAAGTAGTGTGTACTGCAACGCCAGTAGCGATTTTATTTCTAACTGGGCGTATGGATACTTTTTGAGACTTAAATCATTGAGTAAGCCATTAATTATTTTGGCGGCTTCATCAAACTTGCCGGCATAGTAACACGATACAGCGCGATAAACCATGTAGATGATATGCTTCGGCAAGTCTTGCATATCTACTTCATAGTCTAAAAAGATACCTTCATTTTCTGTGTAAAGATCTGCCTCAGTACCGGTGCGTAAGTGGCGTTCAATTTTTGAAATCAGAAATTGAGCAGGGAATGTAAACGTGGGGTAGTTAACCATGAGGTTGGCGCAGGCATCGTTTACTTCCTCAAAATACTTTTCAGCCTGCCGATATACATTATAGTGATTGTAGTACTCCAGCTTTAAAAACTCAAATACTAAATTCATGTGATAGTAGATGGAGTCCAGATGGTAGCTCTCGAAGATCTTCTGTACTTTTTCGAAAATATCTTCAATCGATTCACCATCCTGTTGTAGGTTATCATCTACCTCTACAAATAACCGATGGTAAATGTACATACAGCTTTGATATACATACAGCCGATGTGATTCGTAGAGTTTAGCTACGTTTTGCATTTCTTTCAATAGCAAAGTCAGTCCAAGTTTCTCTACCTCACCACCATTTAGCATATAGTCGCCATACTTCTTAAAATAGTCGGCCAATAAATCTTCTGCTTTATCAACTGCCAGCATATATGCCACATGCCGGTTATACAACTGTGAGTATTGAAAGTAATCTGGAGAATTGATATTGAGCTTTTTAAGCGATTTGTAAATAATGGTCAACTCATTCGCTAAGTCGTAATCGAGCAACTCTTTTTCTAATTTTTTAATCGTAGCAATGGCAATGGCTTTCTTCTTGGTGAAGAATATTTCGTTAATGTTCGCTACTTTTCTGAGTACGTCTGTTCGAGGGCTTTCTAACTGCCCCATTAAGTACTCTTCAATTTTTAAGTTCAATCGCGACCGCAGGGTATAGTAGGCGTTGGCATTTACATCCAACTCGGTCATAATTTTATTGTCAGATAACTGTCGCTCTCGAAGCCCTTTTAATAAGTAGGCGGATTTCTCTGCATTACTTTCAATGAGGGAATCATAGATAGCTGTGAAATCTTTTTCAGAGAGCTGCTTGATGATATTCTTTAGCTTTGCCATGCGTGGATATTAACAATCTCAAAATTTACAAAATTTCTTACATCCTGCAACATGCTTTACAATGGTTAAGTCTATTTCTTGATCCTAAAGTGTAGTTTTACAACTCTACAAACAGATAGGCAACCTTGATACTACGGATTATCATAGCAGGCATAGTGATGAGTATTAGTTTAGCATCGAGCGCCCAACTATCTGGCGAGCGTGCTGCCTGGAATAGTCTGAAAAAGCAACAGTGGGATAAGGCGCATCAGCAATTACGCAAATCATTACGTAAAGACAGCACAAACATGCTAACGGAGTTTGTGCTTAGCCACTACTTTCTGGCTTCAGAAAACCCTGATCGGCAAGTAGACTCTGCTTATCAATATGTAGTGCGTGCGTTTGATCGGTTTACCGTGGCCACTGAAAAGGAGCGTGATCGTGTAAGACGATTTCCAATGGATAGCAGCATCCTTCTTGCTCTTCGGATAGAAGTAGAGCAGGCGGCTTACTTAGAAACGAAAGAACGTAATACCACTGCCGCTTATCAAGCCTACATCGATCGATACAGTTTTGCTGAAAATCGAGCGCAAGCCATAGAATTACGAAATGAAGTGGCCTACTTAGATGCATTGAAAGAGAATACGCATGAGGCTTTCCTATCCTACATTAACCTCTACCCCGAATCTGATCGTGCAAGTCAAGCCAAAGCAAAGTATGACAAGCTTTTGTTTGAAGACCAAACACGCGATAAACGACTGCATAGTTTTCAGAATTTTTTACGCGATTATCCAGATAGTCCGTATCGTAAGGAAGCAGAACGATTAATTTTTGAGATCAGTACAGCAGAAGGCAATCCAGAAAAATTCGGTGAATTCATTATGGAATATCCGAACAGCTACTGGCAAAAACGCGCGAATGATATACTCTATCACTTGCTGTCGCCTAAAGAATGGCAGGAGCATCGGGAAAATCTTGTGGCGGGTGATTCGCTAAATCAAGTATCGACATTAGCAGACAGCTACCTTGTTCCTGTTCTTCGTTCAGGAAATTTTTGGTTTATGACGAGCACCGGCATTTTGTTGCCTCACATTGTAGCAGATGAAATTGATCCGGCATACTTATGTGGTAATATCACAGAAGATGTAGTGGCTATTGCCGATAAATTAGTAGCCCGAAATGGTGCCATTATTTGGCAGGGTGAGATACTATCGATCGATGATTTGGGTGCAGGTTTCTTGCTTATTGAAACCGCTACCGGTATGCGCGTAATTCATAAAACGGGTTTTACGGTTGGCGATGAAGATGTGGATGACGCTACCGTACTGAGCGGAAAATTTATAGCTCTTAAAAATGATAAGTACTGGTCGCTTTGGTCGCTAGCCGGAAAACAATTGGTTGATGATGTATGGGATGAGATACTTTCTCTAGGAAATGTACTAGCCTTTAGAAAAAACAACAACATATACCTCGCTACTACACAACAAATAGCCGGAATAGCAGATCAACAAACATGGAATCTTGGCCAAGCCTTTAATGAAGTAAAGCGTTGGACAACAGGGTTGGTATGGGTAAAGCAAGGCGATAGTCAGGGTGTATTTAATCAATCTTTAGAAGTATACATTCCATTAGGTAAAGCAGCATTGCACGAATCTTTTTTTGGTGCTGTTGCAACGCGTGTTAGTGGATCGGAAATATATTCTTACCCCCATGTTGCAACAACCGAATATCAGCAAGTTGTGGTACAAACTCCGTGGGTATTGGCCAAGCAAGAGAGTAAATGGTTCTTTCTGGATACGAAAAATGTTTTGCCCGCTACAACTCCTTACGATACGATTACGATACTTGGTTCGTTTGCGGTAGGAAGTACAACGGATAGTATACATGTTTATACCGCTACTGGTCAATTTATTGATCTACCAATACTATCTCAGCTTACTTTCCTTCCCGGGAGTGATTCGATTTCTTTCTTGGTGGCTACCGTAGACGATAAGAAATCAGTTTATTCTCATACTGGTCAAAAACTTTTTACAGTAGTGTGCGACCGGGTTCAGTATGGTGGTGATGGATATTTTATTATTCATAAAAAAGAAAAGAAGGGGTTACTGAGTTCCACAGGCAAAGTATTACTACCTATTGAATTCGATGCTATTGGCACAGCCAACAATCATGTGTTCTCACTTTTAAAAGCCATGAAATTTGGACTGTATAACGCCCAAACACAAAAGTTAATAAAGCCAGAGTATACAAAGAATATTGTTCCATATACGAGTGATGTTTTAGTCGCTTTTAAGGATGGAACTTTTGGTTTTATTAACTGGGATAACAAAGCAAAAAGTAAGTTTACATTTGGTGAAGTGAGGTATTGGAACGATACCGTAGCTATGGTAAAACAAGATCATCGTTGGATGTTTTACGCTTGGGCGAGTAATCAAGTTGTATTGGATAACATTAAGAACTATAAACTTATTCGCGATAGAGGAAACGATAAACTAGCCATTGTTTATCAGGAAAATGCATACGGTGTTATCCACAGTAAGCTTGGTACTATTATCCCCATTAACTTTAGTGATATCGTTAATATAGGTTCAGTAGATGTACCTTTATACTTTACGGAAAAGCATGTAGAAGAAGCCTCGCTTTTTGTGGTTATCTACTATAATCACGAAGGCAAGCTGTTACATCGGGAGGTTTACGAACACGATGAATACGAAAAAATTTATTGTTCGGGTAATTGATCTAATGAATAAAAAAAGGGTACGCCTTATATTTTTGGCGTACCCATTTAAACGTGTTGTAATAATGTTTACGCTCCTGCAAAAACGCCAAATACACCCATCATATTTAATAATACGGCTAGTATAACTACCGGACAAACAAACCGAATGAAGAACACAAAAATTCGGGAAGCCAAACTGCCCGCTCTAAACTCGGGAGAACCTTTATCTAACTCGCCAACAATATGTTCAATGGGCATTTTCCAAGCAACATAAATACAGGTAGATAAAGCAACGACTACAATAAAGAATGTGCCGAAGAAATAATCTAAGATATCCATAAACCCATTGATGGAATTTCCAAAAGTATTCAAGTGGATATCGGTAAATAAATCGGCACCGCCAGACGATAATGCAGAAGGTACACCTACAATAAATACGAGTATCCCCAAAGTCCAAACGGTTTTCTTACGACTCCATTTTTTCTCATCAATAAAATACGATGAAGGTACTTCTAACATAGATATAGAAGAGGTAAGCGCAGCAACCGTTAATAATAAAAAGAATAACGCACCGATAATAGAACCACCGGGCATGGTTGTAAATATTTCTGGCAATACTTGAAAGACTAAAGTAGGTCCTGCTTCGGGCGATTTGCCAAACGCAAACACAGCCGGAAAAATCATAAAGCCAGCAACCAACGCAATAGCCGTATCCATAAAGCCAACCCATACACCACTATTTACCAGGTTCGATTCTTTCGATAGGTAAGAACCGTAGGTAATCATAATACCCCATCCAATACTCATCGAGAAAAAGGCTTGCCCCAATGCTGCCAAAATACTGTTACCCGTAATCTTACTGAAATCTGGTTTGAGGTAGAATTCAACACCAGCCATGGCACCATCTAACAACAAACTTCTAATGGCAACTAAAATAATCAGCACAAAAAGTATGGGCATTAAAACTTTAGCAGCTTTTTCAATTCCACCAGAAACGCCACCCAGCACAATGAGGATTGTTGCTAGAACAAATACCGCCAGTAGCGGAATAGTATATAATGGATTGGCGACAAATGCCGCGAAGGGTTCAGTTGAACCGCTAATGGTTTTCAATATATAACCGATGGTCCAGCCGGCAATTACACCATAATAAGAGAGTACAAAAAAACTAACGAGTAGTGCTAAGATAGCGCCTGTTCCCATCCAAAACGGACCAGCACCCGTATCTTTAAAAGCACCAATTGTTCCTTTTTTGGTTAAGCGACCAAGTCCCATTTCTGTAAAGAGAAGCGGCACGCCAATGAGCAATACACAGATTATATAAACCAGTACAAACGCACCACCACCGTTTTGTCCGGTAATGTAAGGGAATCTCCAAATGTTACCCAAGCCAACAGCGGAGCCAGCTGCGGCCATGATGAATCCAAATTTAGAGCCCCATTGCCCACGATTATCTGTTGATTGTATTGCCATTCGAGTTAGGTTAAGTTAATGAAGTCCCGAATTAGGGATTTTTTGCGAGAACGACAAGCAAACCCGTATTGCTGGCTAATGTCTAGGCATAGCGGGTAATCTGAGAAGCAACGACTGCCAATCCTTCTTCGAACGTATGGGGCTCATAGCCCAGTGCATGCTTGGCTTTATCGATAATAAATCCAGTTTTAAGCGGACGCTTCGCAGGCTGTGTAAACGTAGATGAATCGGTTGCTGAAATAAGCGAAGCATCTAGCGAAAAGTACTGCGCGGTTTTCATCGCGATGTCGTAAGGAGATAAAAAATCTTGCCCTGAGATATTATAAATTCCGGTTACTCTTTTTTTAGCGGCCAGGTAACAACCCATCGCTAAGTCTTCGGCTAGTGTAGGTGTTCGCCACTGGTCGTTTACTACTTGTATTTTTTTTCCTTGTTCTAAACTGTTCTTTACCCAAAGTACAATGTTACTTCGGCTCATATCATTCGTAATACCATACACCAATACAGTGCGCAGAATACTCCAGGAAATATCACTCGCTTGAATGCGCTGTTCTGCCGCCAGCTTACTTTCTCCATAATAGTTTACTGGATTAGGTACAGCATTCTCATCTAATGGTCCTTCTGTTCCATCAAAAATAAAATCGGTAGACACATGTACGAGATGAACATTATTTTTTTTGCAGGCACTTATTAAATTTTCTACAGCTACTACATTAGCCTGCCAACAGGCTTCGCGTTGTGTTTCGCAGTCATCAACTTGTGTCATAGCGGCTGTGTGAATAATCACCTCGGGTTTTATCTGTGTAATAAGGCTATCAACAGCAGCGGCCTTGGTAATGTCTAAGGTATGATACTCACCCGTTGTGATGGGTATGACCGATTCTCCTCGCGCGGTAGCAATAAGTTGAATGCTTGGTTCTGATGAAAGTAGTTCAGTAAGTTTTTGTCCGAGGAGGCCATTAGAGCCTGTTACTAATATTTTCATAAACAGTGTATTGGCGTATGTAACCAGTAATAATTACTGGTAGTTATTTTTTTGTATCCGGATATTGATACCCGTATAATTTCTCGATTTTCTTTTTAGGCATTTCTTCTACGGTTACGCTCATGCGGATATCTTCTAATGGCCTATCGGAATAATCTTTTGGTAGTGCAGCAATTTTATCGATAACTTCTAGCCCTTGAATTACTTTTCCGAAAACGGTGTATTGATCATCTAAATGCGGAGCACCACCAATGGTAGTATACGCTTTCAGTTTTTCGGGTGCTATTTCACGATCAGTTTGAATTCCGGTTTCTTTTTCTACCTGTGGTTTTATACTGATAACCAATTCTTGGTAGGCTTTCATATTACCCGATTGATAGAGATTGACAATTGAATCGTACAGTGATTGATGAGCCGGATTTTGAAAAAATTGTTTCATGGCACTGTTCAATTTATTCTGATCTGTTTTTAATTCTGCTTCTGAAAGCACTGTGCCATGGACAATATAAAACTGACTACCGCTAGAAGCTTTTGCGGGGTTGGCCTGATCGCCCAAACGGGCAGCAGAGAGCGCACCCTTTTCGTGAAAGAAAGCTGTATTGAATTCAGCATCGATGGTATAACCCGGCCCACCTCTTCCCAACGGTTGGCCTGGCTGCGCATTTTTAGAATCCGGATCTCCGCCTTGAATCATAAAGCCGGAAATAATGCGGTGAAATAATGTGCTGTCGAAGAAATGTTCTTTGGCTAGTTTAATGAAGTTAGCTTTGTGCTTGGGCGTTTCATCATAAAGAATAGCCACCATGTTGCCCTGACTAGTTTTAATGGTAACAACATAATCATTTTTGCTTTGTTGCGCACAGCTGGTAATTATACCCAGACATACCGCGATAAAAAACGGAATACTAATTCGATGGTTCATGAAAGTGTTTTGGTAGTAAACGATTCGTATGATTTCAAAATTAATTAAGCTTCTTGATGAAGTTTAATTTCTGCTAAAATTTCTGCTCCACCTTTACTCAATACTTCTCGCGCAACGGCCTCGCCTAGTTCTTTGGCATCGTGTGGAGCTGCCGAGCGTTTTACTTTGATGATGCGTTGGCCATCTAATGAAATGATGCCTGCTTTTAACGTAATTAATGGGCCATCGTAATGTGCATAACCAAAGGCCGGAATACTACAACCACCATGTAGTGTTTTTAAGAAACTTCGCTCAGCCCGAATACAGTCTTCAGTGTCTGGATGATTTACCCAGCGTTCAATCACTTCTTTTTTTAGAAAGCTTAATTTTTTGTGACACTCAATGGCAATGGTTCCCTGGCCTACAGCCGGAACAAAATAACTGGTTTCAATTTTTTCAATAGTAACATCTTTAAAACCCATGCGAT
>CAYNKN010000066.1:0-4872 GCA_964397805.1 uncultured Chryseolinea sp.
TGAAAAACATGGTATAGAAAATATTGCCTACTTTATTCCCACAGATACCACTAGTAATTCATTAACGTTTATTCTGGCATATCCCGATCAAGCTTCACGCGAAAGCAGGTGGAATGCCTTTGCAACCGATCCGGAATGGCAGAAAGTAATGAAACAATCAGAAGCAAACGGCAAACTCTTACAAAAAATAGATCAAACATTTTTAACGATAGCTCACGAACTTTCACCCACTAGTCAACCATTGTCTGCTAAAAAAGATAGAATCATGGAATTGCGAACGTATTATTGTTTTCCGGGGAAACTGGATGACATCCATGCGCGCTTTCGCGATCATACCCGAAAACTTTTTGAAAAACACGGTATGACAAACATACTGTATTGGTACACCGTTGAGTCTGGTAATGAGCAAGCCAAACTGGTTTACCTGCTTGCCCATGATAGCGAAGCATCTGCCCGCCAATCATTTGAAACATTTCGAAATGACCCGGAATGGATACGTGTACGCGATGCCTCCGAAAGTAATGGAAAAATAGTCGAGAAGGTTACTTCCCTTTATTTGAAACCCCTTGAGTTTTCTCCGATGAAATAAGTCGACTATCGTCAGTGTAAAGATGCAGTGAAGAAACAAAAGACAAATTCACGTAACCAAACCTAGCTATTTAGAAAAAAAACTATTTATCAAATTTTGCTTAATCTCATTTCGGTAAGCCCACCAAAGTAAAAGTAAACATATCGCTACGTAAGACACATGCAACAGCGTTGGGTACTTCCAGGCAAAATTCAACTCACTAACTACTATAATTAGCGCTAACGATAATGGTACCACCAACATTTTAATCGGGTTGAAAAGAAACCTAAAACGAAGCGGGCTAACCACTAAGCGCAACAATAACAGTTCCACCAATGTACTTATCCAAGATGCGGCAATCACACCATATACACCATACTGCGAAGCCAACAAAACAATAACACCAATTTTAACCACAGCAACAACGGCATAAATAATCGGTAAAGGTTTGCTAAACTTAATGGCGATATACGGAACAATAAAAAACATACGGATAGCCTTTAGAATATACAACGAAGCCAAATATGGGATAAACTCCAACGATAAACGGTAAGCCGGATTAGCAACAAACCAATCCATTAACCACGGAAAAACAGCAATACTTCCACAAGCCGCCAACATGGCAACGGCAATTAATCCATGAAAGTATCGGTTAATTTCTATAGTCGACATTTTAACCGACTGATCCATGATCGTGCGTACCACCTTCGGAAAAAACGAAAGGTTAAGTCCGTTAATTAAAAATTCAATGAACAACACACACTTAAAAGCAAAATCGTACATACCGATATCACTCAAGGGCAAGTAAAACATCATCACTATCCGATCGAAATAATTAATTAGCCATTGTTGCAGTTGGTAGACAAACTGATAGGTATTAAAGCCCATAGATGTGCGCAGAAGTTTACCATCAAACTGAATTCCATAAGCCTTAAAAATTCTAAACAACACCCATACTCCCGCAAGTGCAAATGCTATTAACCTTCCATAAATAGGACCGATTAAGGTCTCCGGAAAAATTACCAACCCGACCATCGTAAAGGCAGCAATCAACATAAAGAGTAAAACATTTGCCCAGAAAAACGTTACAGGTTTCTCGTTACTCTGCAATAAACTACTATGTACTTTAAACACAGACTGAAAAATACCTGTGCCTACAGCCGCTAATCCAAACGGATAAAATGATACCTGCGTATCGGTTAAGAAAAAAGAAAACAATAAATCGCCAGTGCCTGTAAGTAGCAATCCGATTCCAACACCGATGAAGAGCAAAAGTAAAAATGCTGAGCTAATGAATCGTTTTAAGGTAGACGGATCGTTTCTGAACTCTTGAAAATGGACAAACACCGATGTATCGAAACTATACGTAACTACCACCTGCACCAACAATGAAAACGCCAGGTAGATAGACAGTACGCCATACAACGTGGTGGATAGGTAATGAATGTAAAATGGTAGTAAAAGAATAGCACTGGCCATCGGTAACATACCCGCCAGTGTATACATGAGTGAACTCTTAATAAATTTTGTTGTAATCAATATTCAGGTATTCGGATGCAAGTAAACGATAAACCTTCTTTTTTTATCATTGGGGTTTCGCTAAAGTATTTCGGTGAGTGCCCGTGTAATTTCTTTTCGGGTGTATTGCTCCCCTGGCTTTACACGATTAGCGTTGTAATCCTTATTTAGCCAAGCCTCAAAATGCATGATGAGTAGTTGAATAATCTCATCCTGCTTTTCTGCCAATACTAATTTACCCGCTCCTGTTTCTGTTAAAAGTGTTGCCGCATCACCTTGCTCAGGACCAGTACCTAGTATCGGCAAGCCGGCTGCTAGGTATTCAAACAATTTACCGGGCATATATCCTTCGGCATCTTTATAGCCTGTAAGTATAAGCAGCAACACCGCAGATGTTTCGTATAATGAAATTAATTCACTGTGCGGAACAGTTGGCGTAAATGAAGTAAAGGCGGATATTGATGGCGATTCAGCAACAAATGCTTTAACCGCGGGATGGACTTCACCTACGAAATCAACCTGAACAAGCTGTGCGAAAGCACTATTTGACTCCGTTAGTTTTTGAACTGTCAATAAAAAAGGACGCGGATTGCATTTTTCGTTTACGATACCCACATGCCGAATAATAAACTTAGGCGCTCGGTGCAACGTGAGCTGTTTAAAATCATCTGCATCATAACCATTCGTTAATAAAACTACTTTGCGATCGGAGAGTTGTTCGAAATGCTTTACATAAAAAGGCGTAATAGTAGTTACTTTATCGGCTGTGGTTAACACTTTTTTTTCCAGTGCACGATGTCGGCTTCGAGCTAACCCACTTACCTTTAAACTATCTAACAAGCCCCACGCACTCCACGGATCACGGAAGTCGGCTATCCACCGAACTGTAGGAATATTTTTTTTCAATCGATAGCCAATTAAATGTACACTGTGTGGTGGGCCAGTGGTTATAATGGTTTTAATACGATTATCTCGAATAAAATCTTCTAAAAATTTTGCTGCCGGCCGAACCCAAAAAACGCGCGGGTCGGGAATAAAAAAATTACCGCGTACCCATGTGGCCACCCGTTGTAAAATAGATGACTTAGCTGAGGTAACAACATGAGTAGTTTTACTTTTAGCTGATGCACCAAACAGGGTAGTAAGTTTACCTACTGCACCATACGGTTCCCATATCGGAAAATGCATCACTTCCGCTTCCAGCGGTACATCGTTCAATAGCGATTCATCTTTTAATGGAAATGCAGGGTTCTCCGGAGTAAAGACGATGGGCTCATAACCAAACTGTGGCAAATACTTAACGAATTTAAGCCATCGCTGCACACCACTCCCTCCGCTTGGTGGCCAATAATACGTAATGATGAGCACCTTCATCTAGTTAACTTTATGCATATTTAGTAGAGTATAGCGTTTGATTTCAGGTATGAATTTCTACATGACAAAACCTTAAAGGGGCTTAAGTTAGCTGAATTTTTATGCGTGGCGATTCACTTGTACAGAGTTTATAAAGTTTATCATGTCGGGCTTTTGATGCGGCTCAAACCAGGTTATTTCCGGATCGCGCTTGAACCACGTCAATTGGCGTTTGGCATACCGTCTGGAGTTTCGCTTCATTAATCGAATCGCCTCCGCTTCGTCATACTGCCCTTCAAAAAATGGGAATAACTCCTGATAGCCAACCGTTTGCAAGGCCTGATGTGTGGCAAACGGATGGAGTGCGCGAGCCTCCTCCAGCAACCCTTCGCTAAGCATAATATCAATACGCGCATCAATGCGGGCATACAACTCTACGCGTGGAAGTTCGATTCCGATTTTAATGATGGTAAACGGATGTTGTAGCTTACTTTTTTTCCGAAAGAATGCAATCGACTGCCCCGTTCCGATTTTTACTTCCAAGGCGCGCATTAACCGATGTGGATTTTTGATATCAATGGTATTATAAAGCGCTGCATCCAACTGTTTTAACTGCTCTTGCAACCACGTTATTCCATGCGCTGTATAACCCGTTATTAAATCCTGCCGGATGCTTTCAGCTACTTCCGGTATATCATCAAAACCTTCGATTAGCGCTTTAATATACAAGCCAGAACCACCACATACTATAGCATGCTGGTGGTGCGTAAATAGCTGATGGACTAGCTGCAACGCTTCGCGTCCATAGGTAGCAGCATCGTAGGGATGGTGAATCGAGTGACTGTCAATAAAGTGATGTTTTGCGGCTGCACGCTCCAAAAGCGATGGTTTGGCTGTTCCGATAGACATTTCTTTAAAAATTTGTCGCGAATCGGCAGAGATTATTTCTGTACCAAAGTAGTTAGCCAGCGCAATTGCCACAGCTGTCTTGCCTACGGCTGTAGGCCCCGATATAACCAGTAATTTATGTTCCATCATTAAGGATGCAAATTAAGGTAGGAAGTGATTAAGTAAGAAAATGAATTACGTGATGCGATAGTAAAATCAACTGACTGTAACTGTGGGGTTTTCACCGACTGGTTCCCAATTTTCCATAGTTATTTCTATCTTGCGCAGGAAAATCAACCACTACGATGATCAAATACACTGTCCCCTTTTTATCCAAGTTAGAAGATATGCTGGCGGAGTCTGATTATACCTTGCGCTACGAAAAAGGAAATTTTAAATCTGGCTATTGCGTACTGAAAGATCAGAAGATAATTATCGTCAACAAATTTTACACTACCGAAGGCAAAATCAATGCTTTGCTGGATATCCTCAGAAACGTTTCGTTAAACCGAGATCGCTTCACTGAAATCGCTGACCTAGTAGCT
>CAYNKN010000066.1:4882-11599 GCA_964397805.1 uncultured Chryseolinea sp.
TGAAGCTATACGAAGAACTTACGCAACAAACGGAAGCCGCTTAATCCCTATCGTACTGGTATAACCTGTTTAAAGTTATCGCCATAGACCTTTCACTGTGCATCACTTCAATCATTCCGCATTCGCTAACAACAACCTGCCATGCAAGTAACCTTTCTAGGTACTGGCACATCGCAAGGCGTACCGGTAATTGGTTGTTCGTGCGATGTTTGTCGATCGCTAGATTTTCGCGATAAGCGATTACGCACCTCCATCCACATACAGGTTGGTGGAAAAAGTTTTGTTGTTGATACCGGTCCTGATTTTCGTGAGCAAATGCTGCGCGAACAGATTAAACGCATTGACGCCATCCTTTTTACGCATGCTCATCGTGATCATACAGCCGGATTGGATGATGTACGCGCTTATAATTTTATGCAAGAGATGGACATGCCGGTATATGGAGAGCAACCCGTGCTCGATCAATTACAAACAGAATTCTCGTACATCTTTTCAAAAGTTAGTTACCCGGGCATTCCGCGACTTACCTTACATCCTATAAACGATAAGCCTTTCACCATACAAGGTATTTCTGTTGTTCCGCTTCCAGTTATGCATTTAAAAATGCCCGTGCTCGGGTTTCGCATAGGCAACTTTAGTTACATAACCGATGCTAATTATATTTCAGACGAAACCTTTGAACGCTTACGCGGAACAGAGACTTTAATTTTAAATGCCTTACAACGCGAGCCCCATATATCGCATTTTAATTTACAAGAAGCCCTGGCAGTAGTCGAAAAAGTTAATCCCAAAAAAGCATACTTCTTACACATTAGTCATAAGTTGGGCTTACATGCATATATCGAAAAGGAATTACCAGCAAATGTAGCGCTGGCGTATGATGGACTCCAACTAGAATTATCGCACTAGGGATTTTGTGTCTGCAATTATCCCCCTAACTTCAACCCGTGCATAATAACTACTATTTTCTGCGACAACTCAGTGGGGCATTTGGCGAGCACCTACAAGGTAGCGTGGTGTCAGAATGTTTTAGTCAGCATAAAGAAGAACTAATTATCCGATTTGAAACCCAAACTCAACCCTTTTTCATCAAGGCCAGTCTGCTATCTTCTTTTGCATGTCTCTCTTTTCCACAAACCTTTCATCGGGCAAAAAAAAATAGTGTTGATCTCTTTCCTTTATTAATTGGTTTGCGAGTAATCGGTGTTCAGCAATATGTAAACGAACGAAGTTTTTCTCTCCTCTTCCAAAACGATTACACCTTACTTTTTAAAATGCATGGCAATCGTTCAAACATTATCCTATTCGAAGGCGAGGCACCCACTGCCCTCTTTCGAAATAATTTAGCAGGCGATGCTGGTTTAGTACGCGCAGAACTAGATCGAAAAATTGATTGGTCATTTGAAAACTTTACAGCCCATACCGAACACCTTGACAAACTATATTTTACACTCGGAAAAATTAGCTGGTACTACTTACACGAAAAGCAATTTGCATCGCTGGCACCTCAACAACAATGGGAACAGATACAAGCACTCCTTCGTGCGTTAGAAAATCCTACGTATTATATTACTACATATGCTAATCAAATAATCTTTTCATTACTGCCTCTAGGCGAAATTAAACACACGCTGCATGAACCCATTGAGGCCATCAACGAATTTTTTCTAACCTATACCCAACATCAAACTTTTACCAAAACAAAAGCAGAGGCTACCAACGCATTACATACTTCAATTCGTGCCGGACAAAACTACCTTAAAAAGGCCTACGCTAAACTCGATACACTTACGCATAGCAATCAGTATAAAATCTGGGCTGATTTGCTTATGGCAAATATGCATCAAGTAAAACCCGGAATGGATCGCATTACCTTACCCGATTTTTATCTTGAAAATAAACCGGTAGAAATCAAACTTAAAAGTGATACCTCTCCTCAAAAGAACGCTGAAATTTATTATCGGAAATCAAAAAATCAGCAAATTGAAATTAATCGGTTAGAAGAAATTATTTCTGCCAAAGAAAAAGAACTGGAGACACTAACCGATAAGCTTCAAAAAATTGAAAATACCCACAATGTAAAAACCTTGCGCACCGCCATTGATGTTGGAGGAACACCAGTGAAAAAAGAAAAACAATCTACTCCCATTCCCTATCATGCTTTTGAACATCAAGGTTTTAAAATATGGGTTGGTCGTAACGCCCAGAGTAATGATGTACTTACACTAAAGTATGGCTATAAAGAAGATTTATGGTTGCATGCTAAAGATGTGGCCGGATCGCATGTGCTTATTAAATATCAAGCAGGTAAATCATTTCCGAAAGATGTAATTGAACGTGCAGCACAACTGGCCGCGTTCAACTCAAAACGAAAAACCGACACGCTGTGCCCTGTTATTGTTACCCCTCGAAAATTTGTTCGCAAGCGAAAAGGTGATCCGGCAGGTGCCGTTATTGTAGAACGTGAAGAGGTAATTATGGTAGAGCCCAGACTTTAATTTGACTCTCTTTACTGACCGATAGCGAACAAAAACGTTCGTTTTAGAATAATGAGTTCTACACATTAGTTGTTAATCAAGCTGTATTCTAAGATTTACATCTGTGGCATACGTTGTGCGTAGGCGCCATCAACCTTACGCTCACATTATGTTTCGAAATTATTTCAAGATTGCTTTTCGCTCGCTGTTAAAAAGCAAAGTTCACTCTTTCATAAATGTTGCCGGACTAACACTGGGTATTACCTGTTGCATTTTAATTTCGCTGTTTGTTTATGATGAGTGGACCTTCGACACCTTTCACGAAAAATCAGATCGCATTTATCGTGCATATGTAAAAGAAAACTGGGGAGAGAATCAGGAATTTTTTAATACGGTTACGCCTTTTCCATTAGGCCCCGCGTTAAAAGAAAATTTTGAAGAAGTTGAATCCATGATCAGGATTACTTCTGTGGGAACTCTAATCAAGGTTGGACAAGATACCTATCGACAAAGAATCTCCGTTACTGGTCAGGACTTTTTTACCATGTTCGATTTTCAATTTTTGGCAGGCGATCGAGAAACCGCGCTTACGGGTATAAACAATATTGTGTTAACAGAACTTTTGGCCGTGCGCTATTTTGGTGAAGAAAATCCAGTTGGCAAAAATATATTGATCCAACTGGGAGAAGAATATGAAGTGTTTGAAGTTCGGGGCGTAGTGGCCAATCCACCTTCCAATTCAAGTATTGTATTCAGTGCAATTATTTCCGATCTCAATTTTCCAAGACTTTACAATGAACGCCAGCTCACATCAGGATGGTTTAATATTACACCAGAAACGTATGTTCTACTTCGTACAGGTATGGATGTAAAACAACTAGAGAAGAAATTCCCAGACGTGCTGCGCACCAGCATTGGTGAAGATAACTTCAAAAAAAGCAACTTTCAGGCAGGTCTTCAACCTCTTACTACTATACATCTGGATACCTCTTTTCCGGTAGGCATAGCACCCATTAGCAATCCACGCTATTCCTATATTCTTTCAGCGATTGCCGTGCTGTTATTAGTAGTGGCGTGCATCAACTTTATTTCATTAAGTATTGGCCGGTCTTTGCAACGTGCTAAGGAAGTAGGCATTCGTAAAGTATCTGGTGCTTTGCGGTCTCAGTTAATCGTGCAGTTTATTGGTGAAGCACTTATACTAACATGTATTTCGCTTGTACTTGGCATCACTTGTTCACAACTGGCACTTCCTTTATTCAATACGCTTTCCGGAAAATTATTACAATTTGAAATCAACGAATTCCTTGTAATTGTATCCCTACTTTTAGTACTCACAATTGGTGTACTGGCAGGAAGCTATCCGGCACTTATACTTTCTGGTTTAAAACCCACAGCCATTCTTAAGGGTACCTTTCAAGGAATAAGTAGTCGGCAAGGGTTAAGGAAAGTGTTAGTTGGAATTCAACTGATGCTCTCTATATTTTTAATCTCCTGCACACTAATCATGAGTAACCAGTTAAACTATCTTCAACATAAAAACCTAGGCTATCAAAAAGAACAACTAATTGTAGTGCCGTTAATGGTTTCGCGTTCAGGAAATTTCTCTGAACGTATTCAAGCTGGCTTTTCACAAGGCGAAATACTTAAATCTGCCTTTACACAACTTGCTGATGTTGCCGGAGTATGTACCAGTTCACATGATTTTGGTACGGGAGCTTGGGGTGAGATTGGCTATACAGACGATCAAAATATTTATCGCAATTTTTACATGAACATCATTGAACCCGATTACTTGAATGTGCTACAAATAGCATTAAAAGCAGGGAGGAATTTTGATGCTAACAATCCTTCCGATAGTCGGATGGGCGTAATCATTAACGAGTCGTTTGCCAAAAGTTTGGGTTGGGAAGATCCGATTGGTAAAAAAATTCCAGGCAAAGGTTTCCCCGATCATGAAATTATTGGCTTGGTAAACGATTTTCATTTCTCTTCCCTGTATAGTTCGATTGCTCCGCTAGCGATGGCCATGAATCCCGATGTACTTCTTCAGGGAAGTGAGAATATTAACTTCGATAGCTCACCGTATCCCAAATTAATTGTGAAACTGCTCCCCGGAAATATGAGTAAGACAATTGATCAGCTAAAAACCGTTTGGCAAAAAGTTAGTGGCGAAGAAGAGTTCATTTTCAATTTCGTTGACGAAAGTCTGGCGCAGCAATATCGGGCAGATCAGAATCTTGGAAAGATAATCAGGTACGCTACCATCATTGCCATTATCATTGGCAGTATGGGGTTGTACGGACTTGCTTCATTAGCTATGGAAAACCGAAGAAAAGAAATAAGTATTCGAAAGATATTAGGAGCAACAGAAAAAAATTTAATGGTTATGCTTTCGCGCGATTACATATTGCTGGTGCTCGGAGCCTTGTTAATTTCTATTCCCATCACTTGGTTTTTTATGCGAGACTGGCTCTCTGCCTTCGAATATCGGGTTACCATCAATGCCGATGTTTTTCTGATTTCAGGAGGCATCTCAATTATTGTGGCGCTCACTACAATTGCTTATCAAACCATCAAGACCGCCTTAGAGAAACCAGCAGATAATCTCAAATGCGAATGATCATAACAAAAAAAGTCCTGCAGTTGTGCAGGACTTTTTTACTTGTTCTTGAGTAGTGTTACTTCACAATATTTATTTTCAATGTATTTGTTCGAGCCTTTTCTTGAATAGGCATACTGGCTAAGAAAATAAAAGTCTCTCCGGTTTGCACATGACCTTCACGTTTTAGTATGGCTTCTACATCTGCAATTGTTTCATCGGTGGAGTTTGTTTTATCGTAATGATAAGCACGTGAGCCCCACACCAGATTGATTTTATTCAATAACGATTTATTTCCGGTAAACACAAAAATATTGGCATTAGGCCGATGCGATGATGATTTAAAAGCAGTGTAACCCGATGAAGTCATACCAACAATAGCTTTCGCACCTACATCTTGCGCCATTTTACAAGCTGCTAATACCAGACTATCATTAATATAAATGGAAGATGAAGGGTCTGTTTCCCGAAAGCGGAAGTAAATTTTTTCACTCTTTTCTACCGAAGCAATCGTGCGTACCATACTCCGAATTACTTCCAGCGGATACCTACCGGAAGCGGTTTCTGCCGAAAGCATTAACGCATCAGCACCATCCATCACTGCGTTGGCCACATCGTTAGTCTCTGCACGCGTAGGACGAGGATTTTCAATCATACTCTCCATCATTTGAGTCGCTACAATAACGGGCTTGCCCGCTCTGTTACATTTATCAATCAACGACTTCTGTACCATCGGTACTTCTTCCATATAAATCTCTACACCCAAATCGCCACGCGCTACCATTACGGCATCTGTAGCGGCAATTATTTCATCGATATTATCTAAGGCCTCGGGTTTTTCAATTTTAGCAACAATACGAGCAGCTGATTTATACTTATCTATAATAGCCCGCATCGACTCGATATCGTATGCTTTACGCACAAACGAGAGGGCGATCCAATCTACATCATGCTGCAAACCAAATTCTAAATCCTTTAAATCTTTCTCCGTAAGTGATGGTGCAGATACTTTCGTAAACGGAAGGTTAATTCCTTTACGCGATTTTAATGGCCCACCATATACAACCTCGGTAACCACATCGATATCGCGAACCTCGGTTACACGTAACTCAATTTTACCATCGTCAATCAAAATAGCATCACCAACTTTTACATCGTTGGGTAAGCTTTTATAAGAAGTACTCGCTATTTCTGTGTTTCCGAGTAATTCGCGGCTGGTAATAATAAAGGTCTGGCCACGCTCAAGCACAATACCGGGCTCCATTTCATTAACACGTATTTTAGGGCCTTGTAAATCTTGCAATAAACACACCGAGCCATTCATTTCCTTATTTAGCTCACGCACATTATTAATCACTTTTAAATGATCTTCGTGTGTACCGTGAGAAAAATTTAATCGAAACACATCCACACCTTCTTTAATAAGTGCACGAAGCATTTCTTTCGAGTTTGAAGCGGGACCTACGGTGGCAACAATTTTAGTTTTGTTGTAGGAGATTTTTTCTTGCATAGGGTTTAAGATAAATCGTTAAGAATGATGCACGTTATATCACAAAGACAATCATACATCTTAAAAAATAAAATTTGATTTTGATTTGAGGCCTTCCATCGGAATAGCCGAAAGGAGTTGTATCGCGT
>CAYNKN010000067.1:0-764 GCA_964397805.1 uncultured Chryseolinea sp.
GTAGCGCCACGGAACCGATAGAGAGCTTGATCATCGTCACCCACAACGCAGATATTTTTGCACTTCTTCGCTAGCTCAAAGTAAATTTGTTCCTGAATGGAGTTGGTATCCTGATACTCATCAACAATGATATGTTCATAAACATCTTGTGCACCATCAAACGCTTTTATCTTATTGAATGCTTTTTGTTGAAGTAGTGAGAAGTCAACAGTCTCAATATGTTCTCCTTTTTTGTGACTCTCGCAATAGAAGGAATACATTTTTAAAAGTTTACCAAGTACTTCATTCTTTGTACTAAAAGCGGTTGGATCAAGATTCTCTTCTGAAAAGCGATTGAATAATTTGATAACATTGGTAACTGCTAAATGGCGTGAGTAAATGTCTTTGCCGAAGAGGTATTTATTAATTTCTCGTTGAGCTACTTCCTGTTCTTTCTCTGGATTGGCTCCTGCGTAATACCCTCCTGCGGTTAGCAGCTCCAACCAATATCTTTTATTGTAGATTTTGAAATACTGTGAAAGTTCATCCAAAAGTACTGGAGGTCTTGAACGGTTTCCGTCCATGGTAAACCTCCGATCCGGATCAATCAAAATACTTTGACAAATAGAATGAACGGTGCCGATCGACATTCCGGAAATATCGTAGGGAACTCCGGTTTGATTGGTGATAAGACCGAGTAAACTTCGGAGTCCTTCCTTGAGTTGATGGGCTGCTTTTTCAGTAAATGTTGCTAGGAAAATTTTCTTTGGATCAACTTTCTCAAA
>CAYNKN010000067.1:774-10225 GCA_964397805.1 uncultured Chryseolinea sp.
TATAAGGTTGAGTGTGCGCCAAAGAAGTACACGCGTCTTTCCGGAGCCAGGACCTGCGGTAAGAAATAAAGGACCTTTTGTGTGAAGTATTGCTTCACGTTGGTTATCATTCGGATTGAAGTCTTTCAGATTCCAGAAATGTTCTAGAAGGAGGAGCGCCATCGGTATACTAATAATTAAGCCCATTACCTCTAGACTAAATGAAGGAGGATAAATGGGCTCCGGGAAAATTACCTCAATTAACTGAGTTTTGCTAGTACTAGGCACTTGTCTCAAGCTCCATAAACGATCTTTTGTACGGGCACTTTTGAGCTTAGTGTTTCGTTTGTAGTACTTAATTCATAGCACAATGTAAGAATTGAGTAGGTTCAATCAAGCTCTCTTGTCTTTGTATAAATTCGCGAAGAAAACAATGTTGAATAGAAAAGGCGTCTTTTTTGAATTGCTTTAAAAACAAAAAAGCCCACAAAAATCTAATTTGTGAGCTTTCGAGTGTTTTGATTTATCAATCTGTGATCCCGCTGGGATTCCTGTTTTCACTATTCTATTACTGAAAATCAAGTACTTAGTAAGTTTACACCCTTCATGACACACCGAACCTCCCACCTCAAAAATCAAATCAATTAGTAGCAAACTGATAGAATAAAGATAAGAAATATCTGGCGTTCTTGTATAATGTTTGAACTACTTTTTATCCTAGTAGATAGTCATTAACAAGATCAACTTTTATTCCGGTGTAGGTGCAAAATTCATCCACGGTTACAAACTGATGAGGATCCTTTTTGAAGTGACCCTTGATCCGTTTAAGCAATGACCGACCGTAGCGCTCACTCTTCCCAGTGATACGCTGAATATCTTTTGGATAAATGATGATCCGATTTACTCTCATGCTTTATCTATACTTCATCCTGGGCTTTGCTCTGGCAAAGCTCATCACTTAAAGTAAATCATTTTTGGATATAACGGAAGAAACGTACGCGGGTGTTCATTCACGGAAGTGCTTCTTATGTCTTGACACTTTCATCGTATAGGTTTGGCTGTAGTTGCAACGATGGCTTAACCAGACTGTGCCTTGAACACGATGGATAATTAATTTTTTAAACTAATGGCAAGACAAAAAGGAGTCATTAAACTACAGGGGCAAATGGGAGGCGTGTCTTTCTATAAGTCCCAGCAAGATGGATTTCTCGCTCGCGAGAAAGGAGGCGTTGATGCGGAACGCATCAAGAACGATCCAAACTTTGAACGTACCCGCGAGAACGGTGCCGAGTTCGGACGCGCTGGCGCGGCCGGCAAACTGTTGAGGACCGCATTGCGCGCGTTGCTTATCAACGTGGCCGATAGCCGCATGACGAGCCGGTTGACTCGTGAAATGGTGAAAGTCATCCAGGCAGATGCGACTAACGTACGCGGACAGCGTAACGTCATTGATGGAGAAGCAGAGTTACTGAATGGTTTTGAGTTCAACCTGGACGGAAAACTGGGCAGTACATTTTTTGCTCCGTTCACTCCGACCATTGATCGTCCTTCTGGCAATCTCTCCATTGATGTTCCGGATTACATTCCGGGCAACATGATTGGCGCTCCGAAAGGAGCAACACACTTCCGGTTGATTTCTGCGGGAGTAGAAGTGGACTTTGAAGCAGGTAATTATGTGGTGAATACTTCCACTACAGCTGAGGTTGAACTTGGTCCACAGACGGAAGCAGCTGTAACGTTGACCAATGCGGTAACGCCTGCCAGCACGAAGCCACTCTTCATTGCTTTTGGAATTGAATTCCTGCAATTCGTCAATGGCGCTTATTACCCATTGAAGAATGGAGTTTATAACGCTTTAGCGTTAGTGGCTGTTGATGGAGGTGCGTAATGGAACTGGAGTTATTCAGGACTTATGACCCTGAAGGAACGAATGGGGAATTAAAGCTCGTGGTGTGCAACACCATCGAGCTCCCCTGGCTCCAGAATCAGCGAAGCGTCTCCTGCATTCCCGAAGGTCGGTATGAATTGATAAAGCGAACAACTGCAAAACGCGGCCAACATCTTTTGGTATTGAATGTGAAAGGCAGAGATGGAATATTGATTCATCCTGCGAATGATGCCTTGAAAGAGCTGCGTGGTTGCATTGCACCCGTCACAACACTCAACGGTCCAGGGAAGGGAAGTCAATCACGATTGGCGAATGAAAAGCTGAAAGCACTTGTGCTGGAAGCTTTGGAACGAAACGAGAAAGTATTTATCACAATTAAATCCAAGTGATCATGAAATTGATAGAAAGATTAAAAGCGCCAACCCCGAAATTTTTCAGAGTGTTGCGCAATGTTGGACTTGCTCTTGCAGCTGCTGGTGGTGCATTGCTTACGGCTCCCATTGCTTTACCGGTCGCGGTTGTCACCGTTGCTGGGTATCTAACGGTGGCCGGTGGTGTTATCACGGCAGTAAGTCAGACGGCAGTTGATGGCGAAACGGATTGCAATGATGACGACTCCTAGTAACCATGGCGGGACCGTGGCCGGGACGGCCGGAGGTACCCTCCTCACGATCTTCGCGAATATTCATTCCGAGGATATTGTAAAGACTGCGGTGTTGGCATGTATCGGAGCGATAGTCAGTTTTACAATCTCCATAGCGATGAAGTGGATCTCGAAGAAGATGAGAAGATCATCCAACTAAATTCCACCTACGCCAATGCTTCGGTGGATAAACAGAATCCTGATGTAGCAATCAGGATTCTTTCGTTTACATCCATCCCAAGAAAATGCTGACAAAGAAAAAGGAAAAAAAGAAAGCTAAACCACTTGAAGGGCGAGGCAAGCAAAGCAAGGAGGAACGGAATAAATGAGAGCATGCGCGTTGGTATGTGTTTATGCCGTAGTTCCTTGCTTTGCTTACTGCGATGGCACGTGTGCGCCCGGCTACCTTTGCGATTTTTTTGACTTTTCATCCTCGTCCAAAAAAGGCCCCCTAAAAAGGGAGCCCTGAACTAGCGAACTCAAGCCAAAAAAACCTGAGCCGGTACTCGTAGATACCGAGAAACTCACTGCGACTAACCGAGAACGGTTTGCCTTGCAACCAAACGCCAAGCGACAGCCACCGGCCGCGAACATTGACACGAATTATATATTTAAACATAGTGCCTACACACAGGATCGGATAGAAAGATGCAAGGGCTGCGAAGAAAAAATACTACCTGGCGGAAGAAGTGAGGAACGAACGACTGACAGAAGGTGGAGATTTTTTAGAAGCGGGCGTAGCGAACCCTTGAAGCTTTATATTCCGCATGCCCGTAACTTTGTGTTATGTTTAATACTTGACATTAATGGGGAGAGATCGTTTGTGGAGGAGATAGAAATTAATCAGTACCTATCTCACATTAAAAATATTCGGAGATATAGTGCACACACTATTACAGCATACCGAACTGACTTAAGACAGTTCAGCAGATTTTGTGGCAAGAATCTTTTAACGGTTGAGCAAAAAGACGTTCGCGGATATTTAACGTTACTTAAAACACAGGGCTATTCATTTCGAAGTATTAATCGAAAGTTGGAGGTGTTGAGATCCTTCTATAGACATTATCGGAGATTTAGTGATTACCAAAGTTATCCGTGTGCACACATAAGATCACTGCGTTATGTTAAGCCAAGAGGTAGCTACCTAGCTATAGAAGTGATAAAAAATGTACTGAATGGAATTCAGACTGGGGACAACAGAAAAATAGTAAGGGATCGTTTGGTATTAGAACTCCTTTATCAAACAGGTTGTCGCTCGGATGAGGTTATCAATCTGCGAATAAATCATGTTGATTTTCATCGGAAGCAAATTAAGGTGCTGGGTAAAGGGAAGATTGAAAGATTAATTCCAGTGAAAAGGAATTTGTTGCTACTGATTAAGAAACAGATGAAGCTTTGGGAAGGAAAGAATGGCACACCTTATTTGCTATGCACTAATAGAGGGTTTCAGTTGTATCCAATGTTTTTGTGGAGGCTGATTAAAAGGTATTTTAAAATGGAAAAGGTATCTGCGCATACACTCCGACATTCATTTGCCACTCATCTTTATCATAATCGGGCACCAATAAAAGCTATTCGCGATTTGTTGGGTCACCAATCCTTAAGAAGTACAACTGCGTATTTACATCTGGATATATTTCAACTAATTCAAATTTACGCTGACTCTCATCCGAAGTCCCGATCAGTGCGTCAGTAGTGCGATGGCCTCTGTCGGAATGCGAGCCGCCCAAGGGTGAACGGAACGGAGTGGAGTGAATCCCGCGAGCAGGAGGTAGGGTGTGAGCAAGGAGCGCGAAGTGAAGGAACGAAACGTAGCGCGGTGCGAACTATGAGAGAAGTGACGGCAGCGTTGGATTGTGACAAGAAAGTCGGAACGGAACGAACAAGGGCTGGCGTGACTTTTTGCTTTTGTGCGTTTGGTTGTTGAAAGATGTTGGATGTGTGTCGGCCAACAAGGTAGGATGCAAAAAGCATGACAGCCCGCAGCCCGGACGACAGCGCAGGCGAGCACAACAAGGGCAGCGGGTGGCCTGCAGCTTGCTGAGTGAAAGAGGACGGAATGAAACGAAATGAAGTGGAACGAACTTGCACTTGCAGTGAATGAAGTTTGTGGTTATGTGGGAGGCCCCCTCTTAGTCTCCCCCTATAGGGGGAGAAAAATCCGCGCGCTGATTATAACCCAAACGTAATGAATGTGCGCAATGGAGAGTGAGTGTAACGTAATGTAGTGTAATGAAGGACGACTGAACGAAGCTGGATGCAGGATACAGGAGCTGCCGTGACGAATGACGCAGCCAAAAGCAAAAGGCATGACAGCATGCCGCGCCTCGCGGCACCTTTCGGCGAGCAGTTGGTGCTGTTTGTGCGGATGGAAGTGTGATTGCAACAGCACGGACTGTGAGTGCTGGCGTGATCTTTTGTGGCAAGGAAGTAGGAACACCTTATAACCTGCGGGGGGATGTGCGGTGGGCTACTTCACTTCAAATTTTAACTTACCTTCTTTTGGTTCTTTGAAGGCATCACACGTTTCTAAGTATTGCTCCATGTCCTCCATGTTTTCCTGAATTAATGTTGAGCTGAATTCATATGCTCTTGTCATCATTCTGATATAGGGATCTGCAATTTGTTGTCGCGTAAGTTTTCGCAAAGCTCCCATATAGTCTTCCCGATACACCGTTGGTATAATAATTTTTGAGAGACCTTTAGAAGAGAGCTCTGCGTTCATCATCACGCGGGCTATTCTTCCATTTCCATCCAGGAAAGGATGAACTTCACTAACTAAAAACATCATGTACACAGCTTTTGCAAAAGGGTCTTTTAGAAGTGTGTACCAATCGAAGCCTTTTTTCAAGGTGCCGTTCACTAAGCTCCAATCCACAAATTCTGTATTGCCAGCTCTGTTATTTCTGTCTTTAAACTCACCCGGTTTTTTTGATGTACGCGACTGTAAAAGCACAGCATGCCGGCCGCGCATCAAATCAAGAAACGCATCGGCTGTTGCAGGACATACAGCCATTTCTTTTCTATCAGAAACAATGCGGTAGGTTCCAAGTATATCATGTGAGTCTTCATCCCTTGCAGGCAGTGGTGTTTCTGTGAGTATTATTTCTTTTGCCTCCTCTACTGTAAATTCTGTTCCTTCAATGTAGTTTGAAAAATAACCTTCAAAGAATGCAGCTGTTTTATAGTTATTGGGCGAAACGGATGCTTTATGTTCTTGAAATACTTTTCCAGCCAGCTCTTCGTACAAACCTTCAAATAGGTTAATTCTTGTAGGATCAAAAGGTTCACCGAGTGATCGCGCTACTGCTACAGGTGATGTTAAGTTCTTAGATTTTCCGGTCGCCAAAAGATCACTGACCAACTGGTTTAGCTTTTTGAATTCTTTCTGCATTTCCAATCCTTTGGAAATCTCCCTGGCTTTGTCACGCATTGCATTCAATCCGTTCTCTCCTCTGGCTCTTATAATTGCCTCAAGTCTTTCTTCAATTTCTAATGCGGATAAACTTTTGGATTCCTCACCTTCCTTTCTCGTCTCCTGTAGATTTTCCAAAAAAGCTCTTGCCTCTTGCGAGGCGAAAAGATTTTCAAAAAATGGATTATCTCCTTCTATTGGTCCAGATCCTTTCAACAGATGTACTGTTAAACCGGGTAACGAAACGTTTGATGAATATGAATATGTTAAGTAGATATGTCCCTGCGATGTTGGTTTAAACTCCAGCGCACTTCGATGACTTAAGAGTGCTTCCGGAAACAAGTGGGCCAGAATGCGGTACCAATTTCTTTTTATGATCAAGGCTGGTTCCTCCTCCAGGTTGGAGGTATAGATGCGGGTAGCAATCTTTCGAATTAACTTTTGTTTTAATAGTTCGGTAATTCGCTTTGACTCTTTCTTTTCAGAAGATGCAAAAATGATTTCCTGGACCTTTGAAGGGGCAATTTTTCCCATTAACTCAGCTATTTTTATTCAATTTGGGTAAATTTTTATATTAATTAACTAATAATGGGGTAATATTTCAGATTAATAATATATACAGAGGGCAAAATTTCAGGTTAATTAATGAATTAAAGGGGAAAACGGGTAAAATTTCAGATTAGTGATACATTAAAAATTACTGTTTTTAGGTAGTTTGAGTACCTATATCCTATAAATTTTAATGAGTTTGAGCGATGCTTTAAAAATCTATAATGCGGCAGCAAATGCGGTTTAGTGCCGGAAATTTGAATTCGTTTATCAGGTTATAGCCTGATATTTCATTTGTATTTATCAGGTTCAGATAACTAATATTGGTTAGAACAGCTTCTCGTATGAGCAACCCCAAGAAATGCATAATAGACAATTGGTCTCTTGAACACGCTGGTGTTCTACTAGAGAGTTCGAGTGATTTGGGTCAAAGTAACAACGACTTACTAATCAAAAACCTTGGAGGTTTATCAAATTTCATTAATGCCATCCTACTTTACGAAGACTCCTTCTTTCCAATAAATGGCTTTGAGAAAGACTGGAAAAGATTCAACTGGTTCGACACAAATACCAGTGCCTTCATTCAGGGGGTTCAACTCGATGAACTGATCATAAATTGGATCAGCCCCGCGAGTTATGAGGATAAGGGAGTTGGTAACTACTTATTGACATCAAGATACTTTGAATCCGATTTGTTGATATGTCCGGAAAGATCTGAAGAAATTACTATCCAGACCGAAAGGCCGGACAGCGCATTTGTTGAAACTCTGAAGGAAATTGATAAGAAAATACTTCATCAAGGAAACAACTCAACTTTCAGCAACATTAAGGCTGGCATCGATCGTAATTTTCAGTTTCCTTCACTAACGCAATATGTTCTTTCGGAAGCCTCAAGAAGAGAAGATTTACTCACTGTTATCATGCAACTCAAGGCAGATGGAAAAATTAGGAGAATTATAGATGAAATTGAAGAAAAAACATCAACAACCAAAGGAGCCGGAAAATTTGAAAATGACATTGAACAACTAGTAAAAAAAGCCTTTGGACGAAAAATCGATTCTGACAACAGTTGGTCACTAAGTGTATCAGCTCTTTTCCTTAGCGTCTCGAAACCAATAAATCTGGATTTCTTTCGAAGGAAGGAATATCTAGTTTTCTTAAAAGATTTGATTACCTGCCGTTCTGAAGCGTACAGAATTGAAAAGGATTTTCAACGAATATTCAAAAAGAAATTAAGGCCTTAATCAATCTTTGCTCAAGAGAATCCAATCGGCAGATCGAAAAAGTAAAGCCTGAATTAAGAATCCTGTAGCTCTATTCTCTCAAATATTTCTTGTAGCCATGCCATTTTACCTTTTAGATGCCTAAGGTCAATGAACATTTCATCACTCGACTCCAAATTGCCGTATCTAAAGGTTTCGCCATTTCGATCAAAGTCATTAAATGCGATAATTATATTCTTAAACCACTCTGGTAAATCCTCATTGAATTTCTCCTTTATATTATGTTCAAAAATGTTAGTCGCTTTGACAAGGTTATGACCAATTTCCTTTTTCAACATATCATCTGAAACTTGCAGAGTAGATTTTAGAAATAATTCAGTTGCATGCCGATAATTGTAAATGATTGGGCAGATTAGTTCGTATCCGCTATGATTGTCAATCGCGCTATTAACCAGTAAGTCACCTGCATGCTTGTAGGCCTTGGCAAGCTGATGCCAATCTCCAAAACGAGAAAGCCCACCAAAAAGAACCGTTTCTTCGGAAGCAAGTTCCTCAATATTTTCAGGCGGGTCTATAAATATAGGAGCAGCTTGCTGAATGATTTCATAAAAGGGAAAATCAAGATGTTCCTCAGCTTGAATGCAAAGTTTTATGGACTCAATATCCGGCTCCAATTCCCAATAAACATTTACATAACTCAATACTGCTAAATCATTGGTATTAAATAGCATTGGAGATCCGTCAACTGATTTGGATTTTGGTGATAGAAATTCAGAAAAGATGTGTGACCATTTTCTGATATTATCCTTTTCTACTTTTAGAATACGAGCAACGTGGATCATGGTCGGAATCTGGCCAATCCCCTAAAACTTTATCAACGCATACATGCGCTATTAACTCATATATGCGCTATCTTTAGCCTGTCGTTTTTTCAATTTTTATGAATATTTCTTCGCAAGAGGTATTGGGTGTCCAGAATTCCTTCGCCTCAATATTACAAGCGCTTACCATTTTTAGCAGAAAAGAACTTCTTGCAGAATTAACTGAATCTGAGTTTATCGATTTCAGGGTTAACGCATATGTACAGCAATTAGAGACAGCAATCGTTTCTGTTGGCGTTGATTTCATTCAGGCGAAAGAGATTGCGTTTCATGAAGTAACAGTCGACTTACTATAAAAGAATATGGTCAATATTAGAGAAGAAATAAGCTTGCTTGGAGGTCTTGAAAACTTAAGCAACCTTGAGCTTTATTACCTTGTCTCAAAAAGTTTCGGACTTGGGGGCTACGGAAATAGTTTTATTGAAAAGGAAAAATTATTTGTAAATTTTAAATTTGAGACCTCGATTCGTTTTGTCTTCATAAGCACACTTCCAATTATATGTGAAGTCCAAACTGAACCTAAAACCAGTTTCTTTTTAGGAGAAATAACCGAAGGTTTTGAAACAATCAAGGTGTTTGAAGTTCAAGTGCCGTGGAAATTGATTGACGAGAATTTCCAATTACTCCTAAAAGCCACGGATCTTACTACACTGTTAAAAGAGCCTCAGCAAGTTTTTTTAAATCCTCTTGAACTTGTCGAAGGGCTCCTGCATGTCGCTCATAGAACTGATACAAAAACTCGAGTGGTAAATCCGACATCATATATTTTGGAGGATCAAGATCAGTTGAATCATAACAAGGTGGAAATCACTTTGCCAGAAATTTATGGGTTAGATTTTTCCGGTTCATATTCTCTCGTAGCCGAGCCTATCA
>CAYNKN010000067.1:10235-11562 GCA_964397805.1 uncultured Chryseolinea sp.
TATCAATCCATGGAAAAATTTCTCTGATGCTGCGGGAACTCTGATTCATGAATATTTTGAATGCGAAGATGATTCTTTTACGGTGGTCTCCAAAAAACTCGACATCGAAAATATGGATCGGTTTGAAGTAAATAGTATTAATGAGAAAGTTATTATCAACATATGAACAAAAAAATATTATATACACTTGCAGGCTTTATATTCATTTTAAGCCAATCTACTTTCTCTCAAAAGCTTTATGTTTCCGACAAAGGTATCATGACCATTGACACCACTATCAATATAACTGGTAAAGACCAGAAGTAGGTATTTAAGAAAGTAAA
This sequence comes from uncultured Chryseolinea sp., assembly GCA_964397805.1. Lineage (GTDB taxonomy): Bacteria > Bacteroidota > Bacteroidia > Cytophagales > Cyclobacteriaceae > Chryseolinea. The sequence continues at coordinate 10,559 of CAYNKN010000067.1, forward strand.
GATGTGGCTGATCACTAACACTTATCCAGCATACGGTGAAATGTTGAAGGGGGAGATCGAGCCAGAATTCATCAATTTGCTAAAGATCATAGACTATTGGGCTGCTCTCGGAACAAAGCAGGCCTACTCTCAAGACTTGATCATCAAGATAAGCGGAGATAATCTATTGATACGTCAGGAGAAGTTTAGAACGTATATCCATCAACAAGGCTACAAGCCATTAGAGCAATACATGCGTAGTGGTATGTGGGCTGATAATTTTTTTATTGCGAAAGATGGAAGCTTAAAAAAAACCTACTCAAAATTCTATGATGATGTGAAAGAAAAGTTTGTTAGGCTAGTAAAAAATATATCGGATGAGTTGTAGTGTTAAGTTATATAATTAATTACAATGGAAACGGTAGCAAGGAGAATACGAATATTTAGGAACTGAAAGGTATTGTGTTTCTTAAAGCAATAGAAAACAAAATCGGTATAGTTGTAGTGTTAAGATAATCGTTAAATAAAAGACGATCATCGGCTATTTAGCTTCTAAGATTTCTGATAAGCAAATTAAAATTTCCGTATATTATTTAATTAAAGAACTGATACGGATGCAATGCTAGTAAATAAATGTCAGCTAGCATTTTCTCAGGACTAAAAGGCACCCGATAGCAATGAACCTCTGTAGAATTTAAATTAGGAATTAGTTGATTATATTTTTTTATAAAATGTTTTTTTACACCCCTACATTCCGGGGTAGACTTAATCCAACGACACTGCTGCACTTCAAAAATGCTTTTGTAATAGGCTGAGTATTCATAAATAATTAATAAAATAAATTTTACGAAACTCATACAAATTGCTACTTTGGGGCTGTGAGATTGTTGTTGGTTATTACTCTTCTATTAATAAGTCAGTACGCGTACTGCCAACTGGACACGTTGTTGACCTTACCCAAATCAGATACGCTCATTACCCTAACCAATAAATTAGACTCTCTTCAATCAGCTTTCACTTTTCAA
>CAYNKN010000068.1:0-11535 GCA_964397805.1 uncultured Chryseolinea sp.
ACATCTACGAGTTTCATGTACAGCAAAAGTAACTAAATTAAGCCAATCGATATTGCTAATAAAAAATTGGCATTTCTGCGGATAGGGATATCAAAGAGGAGTTACTCTTTTACTTCAAAGCTTCCTTCGGGATTGGTAATCATGTAGTCTGACATATCTTGTTTTGCTTGCAAACCTGTTCCGTAAATAACATCACTCTGCTGCCGAATGGTAACGAATTTTTCTGTAAAAATGGTTTGATCTCCGGGCTTCCAGAATAATTCTTCGGTATTAAGCTGTTCGTTTTTCTCTATATTTTTTACTTCTACCTTATCGCGGCCACGCCATTGATTTTCTGCCTTAAAGAAAAATGCTTCGTTAGCGCGAAGCGTAGATTCTAATTGACCCAGTTCCGTAAAAAATTCCATGTAAACACCCTTTGGGAATTCACGATCTCCATTTTGGTATTCAAAAACTACATCGGCTAGCATTTTTACTTTGATGCGATCGTTTTCGGTATAGAACATTTCTACGTTCTCGATTTCACGAAGCGGGCCAGTATATTCTATGGGTTCTTTAAAATCAGATTTACTGCAACTCATCATGAGTAGCAAAGACCAAAGTACTATGATCGGCAATTTATTCATGGTTAAATTAAAAAGGCCATAGTATTACTATGGCCTTTAATTTACTAATTATAATGAATTAATCACGTGTGCGAATAGTGGTGCTTTCGCCTGTCCAACAACCAACACTTTTGGTTTCACCTGATTGATAATTCACTAAGAAGATATCTTCTTTAGATGGAAAGGCTGTTTTTGCCATCGCCATTTTTTTAGCGTCACCAGATTTTTGATAGTAGTCGTATGCTAGTAAGTAGATCAGTCTATCATCCGCTTGATTTACTCCTTTTGCACAGTCGTTTCCGCTGTTGTAGTAAAGGTCACCAATTTTCTCATATGCTTCTTTAGCAATTCCAGCATCAGCGGCAGCCGCCTGGCGATACAATTCGCGAGCGCCTGTTCTGTTGTTTTTACGTGCCTCTATAGAACCTAGGTAAATCAATGATTCACCTTTATCTTTATCGGTACAAATCGTTACAGCTTCCTTCAAAAGTGCTTCTGCCTTTTCTAAGTTACCTTGTGCTAAATATTTGATACCTAAATTTTTTGCTAAACCACAGTCTTTATCCTCACTACCTTTTAAGATGGCTTCACCAGATTCTAACCAAAGTGGGTCGTCTGTACATTTTCCTTGAAGCATGAATGAAAAAATCTTTTTGGCGAGTGCTAAGTCAGTCTTATCGGCTTTGAATTTAGGTTCTAAATTTTTCTTTACGAATTCGCAATCAACCTTAATCATTATAATCAACAAGGCATCAATATCATCTTTGTTCTTTTTGTATTTATCTACAGGCTTACCTTCGCTCTGTGCTTTCTTAATTTTGTCATCAAGCACACCCATGATTTTGTCATACTGACCAAGTATTTGCTCATCTGTTTGATTTTTTAAGTTGACGGCATTTAAGCGCAATACTTGCATGTAGGGAACAATAGCACCATCCATAAAATTGGCACCATTTAAATCAATGGCTTTATTTAATAACTCAAGTGTTTCTGCAGGTTTTGTGCTGTAGTTAAACTTTAAAAAGGCAAGTGCTTTTCGGTTAGTTACATTAGCTTCATCTGCACAAAACTTCATACGCATGTCGTAGATGATCATTAACGAGTCAATATAAACTTGTCTGCGTGCAGGATCTTTTTCTTGTGTAGCTAATTTATCATACACCTCAGCTCCGTTAATGTATAAGCTAATGTGAAATTCAGGAACGTTAGCCAGCAGCCAATTTAAAGGAGCCGCAGCTTGTTTTACATTGCCTGCCCGATTGGCATCTTCATATAATACTTTGCTTTCTTCGGCTTTTGCTCTTAGGGTTGGATCTTCAGGCCATGTCACCTCTTTACACTGCCCAAAAGCAGCGAGTGTGCTGAAAATCAAAAGGAAACTTAATGCGGTAGTAAACAGGTAATTTTTCATTTGCTTTTTATTTCTAATCGAACTTACGTTTAATAAACCACTGATCGTTAAAGGTTAATCCGAAATATACTTTAAAGTAGTTCTCTTCTAAAATATTTTCTCCGCGATTGCCGCGTTGTCCTACTTTAAAGGCTAAATCGAAGCTTGATCGGCCTGTAGGAACCGAAAGGCCAAAATTAATGCCAAAATCTTTTACCACATTATTATTTGCTAAAAAAGGATATTGTTCGAAGCTTAAACCTACTCGGTAAGTCATTCGCTTGAGAAGATTTTCAGGAGAAAAAGCATCGGGTGTTATCTCTCCACCAAATGCATATCGCCATGATTTTCCTAAGCCCTCATCTTCTGCATTAATACTTTTAAAGGATGACCAATCTTGATAACTATACTCTGTTCCAACAGCCCAGCGTCCATCTTTTGCAAATGAAACACCGCCCGAAAGAGAAGGCGGAATAAAAACTTTTCCTTGCCGAGTAGTAAGCGTATCACCTTCTACAGTTGAGCCACCAAGTGTTTGTCTGGTTATCTGATCAACTCGTCTAGCATTCATGTTATTACCAAACGTATACGTTCCGCCAATACTTAAACGATAATTATTTTTTGCGCCAATTGAATCTTTGCTATACGAAAAGCCCAAGCCAACATTAAAATCAGAAACGCGTGTTCTTTCTTCAATATTGATGATATACGGAATAGGTTGGTTAGGATTAAGGGGTTGGTTGGAGTAAATGTTTTCGATCGGGCCAAAAATATACGAAGCTTTAACGCCCACGGCAATGTCTTGAGTTAGTCTAACACCATTCGACCAGAATAATTCTGTTAATCCGCCAGTACCTCTTTCTTCAACCACCACGGTATCAGTAACTACACCTTGAGGGTTTCGCTCAAAATCGGTGTATGCCATACTATAGTTAACGTTTGTAAAGGGCATTAAACCAATAGAGGTTGTCCATTTATTAATTTTTATTGGGAATGCCGTAACTAAATAATTCATATTCCCATTTGTGCTTTGCTCGCTGGTGCTATCTCCTCGAATGGTTCTACGTTCGCCAACTATACCAGCACCAAAGATGGTGAGTGTATTGTACACCAAAAGTGCAGGGTTTTGATTGTTTACAAACCAATATTGAGGTTGCGCAACACCTAATCCTCCCATTCCCTGATTATGCGCTAATGAATTACCATAAGGTTCTCCGACTCCGTAAGTTGTAAATGGCGACCGGGCAGCTTGACCCCACACTTTTGTTGTGCCGAGTACCACAACAAAAACAATAAAACACTTCTTAAATACTGACATTATGCAATAAAATGCTGTTTAAACCACCTAAAACCAATTCAGGGACCGCAAATATGGACCCTTTCAACTTGTTTTCAAAAAATCGTGCATCACCTCCACTTAAAATAATCTTTAAGTCGGGGAATTTGTCATCGTATTGCTGAATGATTCCTTGTAGTTCAGCAACTAATCCATTCACTACTCCGCTTTGCATACATGTCTCGGTATTACTACCAATGAGTTCCGGAAAATCAACCGGTTCCACTAACGGTAATTTTGCAGTGAACGTATGCATCGCGTTAAATCGCATGCGCAAACCAGGTGAAATGCTACCTCCTAAAAAACTTCCCTGCTGATCAATGAAGTCGTACGTAATGCAAGTGCCTGCATCAATAACCAAACAAGGTGCAGCCGGAAAAATTTCATGTGCGCCACAAACACCTGCTATGCGATCCGCACCAAGTGTTTCTGGAGTACCATATAAATTTTTTATGGGCAAAGGTAGTGTGGCAGATAAGACAAATTGATGAGGTACTTGTTTAGTCCACGATAAAATGGATGCAGCATCTATCGTCACTGAGCTTACGATGCAGTGTTGTGCAGAAAAGTTTTCTAAAAAGAATTTAAGTTCATCAATCGATGCAAACACGAGTTTCTCTACGCATTCGCGATCATGAAAAATCCCTACCTTGGCTGACGAATTTCCGCAGTCAATAATCAAGTTCGTTGAAGAAGCACGCATGAAACAGCGATTAAAAAGTTAAAAGTATGGATTCAACACAGAAATATAAAGTATTGGGGCTGATGTCTGGTACTTCTTTAGATGGGCTCGACATAGCTTATGCAGAATTTAGTAAAGACGATGCCGGTTGGTCGTTTGCGCTAAAGGCAACAGAAATGATTCCCTATTCTAAGACTTGGTATAAAAAATTATTGAATGCAGCTACTTTATCGGGAGAAGAACTTGTGGCACTACACATAGCGTATGGGCAGTGGTTGGGTGAAGTCAGTTTGTCTTTTTTGAAAACGCATAAGCAATCAGTAGATTTTGTAGCCTCGCATGGTCATACTGTTTTTCATCAACCACACAAAGGTTTTACGTTTCAATTGGGCGATGGTAACGCGCTTCACGCTGCGTGTAAGCTTCCCGTGGTATGCGATTTTCGATCGCTTGATGTAATCTTGGGCGGGCAAGGCGCTCCTTTAGTTCCTATTGGCGATCAATTACTTTTTCCTCAAGCTCACTATTGTTTAAACCTAGGCGGAATAGCCAATCTATCGTATCAGAAAAATGGAAAGAGACTAGCCTTCGATGTTTGTTTTATGAACATGGGTCTCAACTATTTAATGGAAGCTAGTGGAAAGAAATTTGATAAGAACGGTACGTTGGCTTCGTCAGGAAAACTTAACAAGTCGTTAATGACAAAACTATCGGGCTTGTATACACGAATGAAAAGTAAGCGACCATCACTCGGGCGCGAATACTTCGAAAAAAATATTAAACCGCTATTGAATAAAAGCGCCATAGCAACAGCCGATAAATTACATACCCTAACAGAATCGGCAGCGTATGAAATTGCATCGGTGCTAAAGGCATCGGATAATAAACCTACCGTACTCATTAGTGGAGGAGGTGCTTTTAATACTTATTTTATTTCGCGTTTGTTAGCTCATTGCGGTGATGATGTTACACTGATGATTCCTGATGAACAAGTTGTTAAATTTAAAGAAGCTTTAATTTTTGGATTTCTCGGAGTGCTGCGTGTTCGCGATGAAACCAACTGTTTAAAAAGTGTAACAGGTGCACTTCGTGATAATAGCGGTGGAGTTTTAATAGGTTTTTAGTGATTAGAAGTTACCATGAAGGATCTCTTACAAAAATTTGAAACCAAGCGTCCGGAAGTCGTTTTTGAATGGAAGGACAGTGAAACAGAAGCGGAGGGATGGGTAGTTATTAATTCGTTACGCGGAGGAGCAGCCGGTGGCGGTACACGCATGCGTAAGGGTTTAGATAAGCGTGAGGTAGAGTCGTTGGCGAAAACCATGGAAATTAAATTCACGGTGTCAGGACCACCCATTGGTGGTGCTAAATCAGGAATAAACTTTGATCCAAACGATCCGCGAAAGCAAGGTGTATTAGAGCGTTGGTATGCAGCGGTTATGCCGCTACTAAAATATTATTATGGAACCGGAGGCGATTTAAATGTAGATGAAATTCACGAAGTGATTCCGATTACCGAAGACGTAGGAATATGGCATCCACAAGAAGGAGTTTTTACCGGGCATTACAAACCTACAGAAGCACAGAAAGTAAATCGTATTGGGCAGCTGCGTCAAGGTGTACTAAAGATTATTGAAGCAGAAGAATTCTCACCATCAGTAGAAAAAAAATATACAGTTGCTGATATGTGCACGGGTTATGGTGTAGCTCAGGCTATAAAACACTATTATAGTTTATGGGGTGGCACGTTAACCAACAAGCGAGCTGTTGTACAAGGTTGGGGAAATGTAGGTGCAGCAGCCGGATTTTATCTGGCGCAACTTGGTGTTAAGATCGTTGGTGTTGTAAGTCACGAAGGTGGACTCATTAATCAAAAAGGCTATACTGTTGAAGAAGTTAGACAACTCGTAACTAATCGTGCGGGCAATAAGTTGGTTTCATCTGATATGCTTCCTTTCGAGATTGTGAATGAGAAAATATGGGATTTAGAGTTTGAAATATTTATTCCGGCAGCGGCCTCTCGGTTAATTACACGCGAACAAGTAGATCGCATGGTGGCTTCTAAGCTGGAGGTATTTTCGTGTGGTGCTAATGTGCCTTTTGCTGATCCGGAAATATTTTTTGGTACTACAGGTTTATATGCCGATCAACATTTTTCTGTCATACCCGATTTTATTGCGAACTGCGGAATGGCGAGAGTCTTTGCTTACTTCATGGAGCGCGAAGTACCTATGGACGATAAATCTATTTTTGATGATATCTCAACAACCATTTACAAGGCGTTAGAAAGAACACATAAAATCAACCCAAGTAAAATGGGTTTAGCGCAAGCTTCTTTTGAAACAGCACTGAAGCAACTGATCTAAAAGTTTAGATAAGTTGCTTCGTGTAAAGTATAAGTAATGAAGTTAGTGCGTATAAAACCACGGATACGTAAGCAGGTAAACAACTGCTCCAGCTAAGTATCCAATAATGGCCAGCAACGAAATCTTTTTAATGTACCAAATAAATTCTACGCGTTCCATACCCATTACAGCAACACCCGAAGCCGAACCGATAATTAAAATACTGCCACCGGTTCCGGCACAATAAGCAAGGTATTCCCAAATCATATGATCTGCCGGGTAGGTTGCCATACTATACATACCCATGCTGGCGGCTACTAACGGAACGTTGTCAACAATCGAAGAAAGTACACCAATGAGGGTGATAATAATTCGGATATCACCAAAGGTGGTATCTAAATACGTAGCAAAGTGATGAAGAATTTCCATCGACTCCAAGGCACTTACCGCTAATAAAATCCCGAGGAAGAAAAGTACAGAGGGCACATCAATACGAGTAAGTGCTCCGGCTGCCGTGTATGGTCTTTTTTCGGCTTCATCCATATCGGGATTGATAAGTTCAGACACTACCCAGAGCACACCTAGCGCCAGAAGCATTCCTAAATAAGGGGGAAGATGGGTTACTGTTTTAAAAATAGGCACGGAGATTAATCCCAAAACCCCTAAGGCAAACATGGTTCTTGATCCTTTAATAGGCTTACCGGTTGAGTGGCTACCATGCGCAGTATGTCCTGCTGCTTGTGCAGCTGCTTGTTTCTTTAATTGTTCTGCCGTTAGCGGATTACCAAGTTCACCCTTCAGTGTAAACTGTAAGTAAAGTAGCGGTACAAGCATACACGCAATGCTGGGTAGAATAAGCGTTTTAATAATATTGAATGCGGTTATTTGCCCGCCAATCCAAAGCATGGTTGTAGTAACATCACCAATAGGCGACCACGCGCCACCCGCATTGGCCGAAATAACAATCATACCCGCAAAGAACAAACGCATGTTTTTATTCGGTACCAACTTGCGAATAAGTGATACCATTACGATAGAAGTAGTGAGGTTGTCTAGAATAGCGGATAGAAAAAAGGTAACACCACAAATTACCCACATTAATGTTTTAGGATTTTTAGTAGTGATGCGATCGGTAATAATACGAAAGCCCTGATAGGCATCTACTAGCTCCACGATAGTCATGGCGCCCATTAGAAAAAATAGGATAGCAGAGATTTCTCCTAAATGCGTACTGAGTTGCCCGCTAATGTAGGCAATGGGTTGATCGGAGAACAAGGCATAGATTGTCCAACAAAGTACACCAGCCAGAATGGCCGAAGCTGTTTTATTTATTTTTATTGGGTGCTCCAAGGCGATCATTAGATACCCAATCACAAAAATTACAATGACAGATGCTTCCATAGTTAGATCAATGAGCTGAAAGATGAAAATTTTTTACTTTTTGAAAAAGGTAAAAGATTTTTTTTTGATGCGTTAAAATGAAAAGATAGGAATTTACCTGATGAGTGGTTTTGTTTAAGAGCCTCTAATTGTACTTGTTGTTGTAAAATAATACAGGTGCTTCAAGTATAAAGCACCTGTATGTTAAGTATATATTTCCTTTTATTTATTTTAATCCGAAGAGTCCTTCATTCAAGTCGTTTAACGCTTTTTCTTTAAAGGATTTCTCCATCAACACAGAAACATTGTTCGGACTTCCACCACAAGACACCATGCGTACCGGAATTTCTTCCAGCGATTTGAAAATTTGATGCAGTACTCCAGGTTGCTCGGTTATTTTGTGACCAACAATACAAATAATGGTTTGGTCTTTATCTACTTCAATAGTTCCAAATTTTTTGAGTTCAGCTTCAATGGAAGCCAAGTGCGTATTGTTATCGATAGTTAATGACACAGCTACCTCTGAAGTAGTAATCATATCGATTGAAGTTTTGTGATTCTCAAATACTTCAAAGACCCTACGTAAAAAGCCATAGGCCATTAACATGCGCGAAGACTTAATATTAATTGCGGTGATACCTTCTTTAGCTGCGATAGCTTTAAATGATCCCGCGGTTCCTTTACTGGTAATGATGGTGCCCGGAGCATTTTCGTCCATCGTGTTTTTTAACCGCACCGGCACATTATACTTTTGAGCAGGTACTATTGTAGAGGGATGTAAAATCTTGGCACCGAAATAGGCTAACTCAGAGGCTTCATCAAAAGTAAGTTCGGCAATGGGAATTGTTTTTTTAACGATGCGCGGATCGTTATTGTGCATTCCATCTATATCTGTCCAGATTTGAATTTCTTCGGCACGAATGGCAGCGCCTACCAACGAAGCCGTGTAATCACTACCGCCACGTTTTAGGTTATCGATTTCATTGCGATGGTTTCTGCAAATGTATCCTTGCGTGATGATAACATCTACATTAGCTAATGAAGCAATAAGGGGCTTTAGTCGCGCTGATATTTTTTCTAACTCTGGTTCTTCATTTTCGTCAATCGACATGAAGTACAGTGCAGGTAGTAAGCGAGAACTAATTTTACGCTCTTGCAGGTGCTGATAAAATAATTCTGTAGAAAGCAGTTCTCCTTGAGCCAAAAGCTCGCGGTAACTTTTGTTATCGAATTGGCCGGCTGCTAACAAACGAATAAAAATAAAAAACCGGCTGATAATCTCCTGCCCAATGGCCAAGTGAGATTCTTGCGAAAAAAGTTCTTTAATAAAATGTTGATAGTGCTTTTCTAGGTTGGCAATTTCTTCTTCTGCCTTTGCTTGCTGGCCAGCTAACAAATTATCTCCGATTGTTACCAGCGCGTTGGTCGTGCCAGAGAGTGCAGAAAGCACAACGATTTTTTTGCCCGCATGACTAAGTACGAGGTTAGCGATTTTCTTCATGCGTTCCGGTTTGCCTACGGAAGTGCCACCAAATTTTAGGATTATCATGATGTGTTGAAATGTTAAAAGCGGGCAAATATAAAAAGTGGTTAAAAATAAACTACGGCTGCACTGAGCGATTTACAATTTTTGTAATAAACACGAGCGAACAAACTAAGGTGTGTTAGTAAGGAAGCAGCAGAGGCGAAGTGAATAGCCGGGTAAAGGTTAGCGCTGTTACGGGTAGCAGGCAACTCGTGAGTCGTGTAATAAATAAAAACGCCTACTTGTTTTTGCAAGTAGGCGTTGTATTGAAAAACAGGTGTTTCAGTTTACTTCTCGGGGTTCAATACAATTTGAACATAGTTTTTCATATCAAGGTAATTCTTTGCTGCGGCCTGAACATCGGCAGGTGTAAGGGCGGCAAAACGTTTTTCAAAACTTATTATATCGTCTGGATTCGTTTTTAACTCAATGCTTTGAATGATCTGACGCGCCCAATAAGTGTTGTCTTTTAAATTTACTTCATATTGTTGGCGCCATGTTTCTTTTACTTTATTCAAATCTTCTGGAGTTGGGCCATTGGTTTTTATTTTATCAATCTCCGCCAAGGCAGCCTTTATTAATGTTTCTACATTTTCTGGTCCACAAGGCAGCGATACGCCAACCGAAAAATTGGGATAGGGGTACTTATTTAAACTACCAAACATACCACCTCCATAAATTCCACTTAAGTCTTCGCGCAAGGTTTCAATAATTTTAATATTCAGTACCTCGGTAAGTGCCTGAAGTTTTAATTGTTCGGTGGTCGAGTAGGGAGCTTCGCCATTCCAGAACATACGAATGAAACTTTTAGGCTCCGTACCTTTTTTAACTTCACGTACTAGCGTTCCTTTTAAAGGACGAAGTCCAACATCTTTCGAGTTAACTGGAATTCCGGTAACACCGGGTAGACTACCCAAGTATGTTGCTATAAGGGGTTTGATAGTTGCTAAATCAAAAGCACCTACTAAAACAAAGGTAAAGCCGTTGGCATTTCCGAAGCGTTCGTTGTAAACAGAGAGAACGCGTGCCTGATCAATTTTGGCAAAGTTTTCTGCTTTGGGTAGTGCTGGTGCCCACGGGTGTTTTCCATATAATATCGAAACGATAGAATCCTGAAACGTAAACTGCGGATTGGCCGACATGTTTTGATACAGTGCCTGTTGTTTGGAGACAAATGATTGAAATAATTCGCTATCGTTACGAGGCGCTGTAAAATGTAAGTACGTAAGCTGAAGCATCGTTTCAATATCTACTGCACTACTTTGCCCGGTTAACGTTTCTGATGTGGTGCTAATGCGTGGTGCTACACTCGCTGTTTTTCCGGCTAATACCTTGCGTAAGTCAGTAGGCGAAAATTCACCTACACCCATTTGGGTAACAAGGGTAGAAGCAAATTCAATACTAAAGCGATCTTTGGGATCGAATAAATACTGTCCACCAAAACGTGTAGCATTTAATATTACTTGATCGTTTTTGAAATCCGTTGGTTTTAAAATTACGGTTACTCCATTACCAAAAGTTAGTTCCGTAATCCCCAGCGCTTTGTTTTCTTTCTCACTCGTAATTTTAGCGGCTGCTGGAACATTCTCCATGAGCGATGAGGCGATATTTTTTTCTTCGTATGCTTTAATGTCAGCTTGAGCAGCTTTATCTGTCATAGATAATAACTGTGCATTAGTAGGCATTACCATGTCGGCTTTTTGTGGGCCGGTTACAACAACCAGCTTATTCTCTGATGAAGCAGGGATAGTTTTCGCTGTAAATTTATTTACTTCTTCTAGTGTAATGCCATCTAAAAATTGCTTGTAGTATGCAAACTCATTTTCGATTCCAGGCACGGGCTCTTGTTCCAGAAAGTGGCGAACATACTCATCAATTATTCTGGAAGATTCCGTCTTATCGCGTTCGTTGTAACTACGCTCAATATTTTTCATGAGCATTTTTTTGGTACGATCAAGTTCGGCAGCTGTAAATCCAAACTTACGAGCACGTTCGTTTTCCTGAACGATGGCATTTACTGCTGGCTCTACACCACCTTTACTTAGGTAGGCAAAAGACTGGTAAGCTTCATAGCCACGTGCATAACCACCAATGTTACTACCGCCAAAAACAAATGGGGGTTCTGCTTTTTGAGTAAGTTCTTGCATGCGCTGGCTGAGCATTGTTGTAGCCAGACTTTTAACTATGTACTCGCGGTAGTCGCCAACCGTTAGTTCATCTTTCGATTTTTTATAAGAATAGTAAATTTGTAATACAGGGTTGGTAGCTTCCG
>CAYNKN010000069.1:0-11492 GCA_964397805.1 uncultured Chryseolinea sp.
TATTTTTGGCTCTGAGATGAAAGCCATACTGCATTATGGTATCGAAAAAATCATTGACCGCACATCGCTAGTGCACTATCTTCAACTCAACTACATCCCCGCACCCGATAGTATTTTTAAATCGGTAAAAAAATTAATGCCCGGTCATTATTGCCGAGTAAAAAGACAATCGATTGATATCCAAGATTACTATACCATTCCCAACCCATCAACATCAAACGAAGTCTCAGCGCCCAATTATACCGAAGCTAAAGAACACTTAAAGCAGTTGCTCGAAAAAGCAGTGCAACAACGGCTAGTATCTGATGTGCCTTTGGGGTCATTCTTAAGTGGCGGCATCGATTCATCGGTAGTTGCTGCACTAGCACGAAAACACAAACCCGATCTACATACTTTTTCCATCGGGTTTCGGGATGAAAAATTTTTTGATGAAACACCCTATGCCCTGTTAGTCGCTAAAAAACTGCAAACTGAGCATACCGTATTCTCGCTTACTAATAGCGATCTCTATGAACATCTCCATACTATTCTCAACTACCTCGATGAGCCATTTGCTGATTCGTCTGCACTGGCGGTTTACGTGTTAAGTAAAGAAACACGAAAACATGCAACGGTAGCACTATCGGGCGATGGTGCCGATGAACTATTGGGCGGCTACAACAAACACGCTGCGCTTTACAGAAGCCTGCATGCCGGCTGGAAAGAACATGGAGTACAAGCACTTCATCCTTTTTGGAAAGCCTTACCCAAATCGCGCAATAATTTTTTTAGTAATAAAATACGACAGTTTTTACGCTTTAGCGAGGGATCAAAACTAGCGCTACCAGAACGCTATTGGCAATGGGCAGGATTTACTACTCAACAGCATGCCATCAACCTACTCCACCCGTCATGGCGTAATTCACTCGATCACACAGAAGAACAAACTCGTAAAGATTATATTCTAAAACCCCTAACGGGAACTCAGGATATGAATAACATTTTGCGCACCGATATGGCTCTTGTACTTCCCAACGATATGTTAACGAAAGTTGATTTAATGAGTATGGCCAACGGATTAGAAGTACGTGTTCCGTTTCTCGATGTAGATGTAGTAAATTATATTTTCAGTCTACCTGCCGATTACAAAATTAATGCCTCGGGACGAAAGCGAATTTTACAAGATGCTTTTCGCGATACCTTGCCGGCCGAACTTTACAACCGTCCAAAAAAAGGATTTGAAGTGCCTTTACTAAAATGGTTTAGAAAAGAAATGAAATCACTAATTGTTGATGATCTGCTGACAGAAAAATTTATTACAGAACAAGGTATTTTTCACTACCCTGAAATTGAAAAGCTTAAGCAACAATTATTTTCAACTAATCCACAAGATATCCATGCTCGCATTTGGGGGCTCATTGTTTTTCAATGGTGGTGGAAAAAATATGCCCAACCTTAAATAATGCCTAAACGCAATGCTAAAAAAAATTACTTAAGTAATCGTGCTAAATCTGCTTCTGCTGCTATAAATCCAAATGCAGCGAAATGATTCCCCTCAACAACACGTTTAAAAACTTCTATCGCTTTGGCGGTATCACCGGCACACAAGTAATAATTACCTACACCATATCCTTGTGTAGCGAGTGCCAAGTCTACATCATCGTTATCGGCATTAACTTCTAACAAGGCCTCGGGAGTTTGCGCTCCTTGATACATGCGTAAGCGTAAAAAGTATGATTCGTTCTCTAAAATTACCATGTGTTCATGTATGCGTTGCAACAAGGCGTTAGCCTCCGCTTCTTTTCCAGCTCTTCGATACGTCATATACAACCAATCTGTTGTAGCACAAATCAAATCTTCGTTATTCGAAACCTTCATACATTCTAAATATGCTTTCTCGGCACTTTCTAAATCATTCGATAAATAATGTGCTAACCCCAAATGATACCAAACATTAAATTGAATAGTAGACAAGGGGATATTTTCTTTGTTTGGTTGTCCATCCAGTTCAACCTCCAGCGGTTGGCGTGGCATTAGGGCAGCGGCCTGTTGTAAATCGGCAACAGCGCGTTTAAACTCACGCATAGAAATATAACGATGCCCTCGATGCCGATAAAGTCGAAATGATTGGGGAAATTTCGCTAACCCGGCTGTGTAAATAGCAACTGCCTCCGGGTAGCGCGACAAATACGCCACGCGCCTACCATGCCATACAATATTTTTTTCGGATGGATCAACCTCCACCTGTTTAATCGCTACAGCTAGGTTGCTGTCTAACTTGGCTTGCTGCTCAACTGAACGCTGTGGCTCATGAAAATTACGGCCATCTAACCCAACCGCTACTGGTTTTGATAAATCTTCTGATTTTTCTGTTGGAGTACAAGCTGTTAAAAAAAGTAGGGCTACGCAAAGCAGTCGCATAAAAGTTGAATTAGGAGATCGTTTGTTTTTTAAATTTTTCTTGAACAAACAAAAATGGTAATAAGAAAAGTAGTTCGAAATAAAATCTTCTTCCTAAATTAAGCATCATTAGTAAAGAGTTTAATCAAATCGAAACAAATTGAAGACCTCGTTAGCCTCCATACACCTTTTTTGCCTACTAACTGTATGGTTACTGCTGGCTAGTTGTCAGCGCATCAAGCCTGTTCCGCCCGCAGAAACCATGCTCGAACAATCGTTAAGCCTTCCTTCCTCTACGATTGTAATGCCTATTGAATATTCAGTTGATAGTCTAACCAAAATCATTAACACAAAAGTAACGGGTACGTTTTTAAAGAAATGGATTGTACTAAACACCAAAAACGACAGCCTTTATATTGAACTCACCAAAACCGGTGCTATTAAAACCCGATGGGATAAAACCACTTTGCATTATACGTTCCCGGTAAAAGTCTCGGGTAAGTTTATTAAACGCATGGCAGGAATTAAATTCAAAAATACCCAACCGGTAGATATGTCGTTAATTCTACATCTTCAATCAGTAGTAAAAATTGGTAACGACTGGGATTTGCAAACAACCTCTACACTAAAAAAAATTGAATGGATAAAAGATCCCTCATTAAAAATAGCCATGTTTCAAATTAACCTGCGCAAAAAAACAGAGGAGGCCATTACGAAGAATCAGGATGAGTTGATAGCTAAAATGGATGAGACGCTGGGATCATTACTCAATACAAAAAAAGTAATTGCCAAAATCTGGACAGATATTCAAAAACCGATTCGTATTAATAAGCATGGCGAAGAAGTTTGGCTTAAACCGTATGCAAATGATTTGCGCGCTAAACTTATACAGCGCAACGGTATGCTTACACTTCTTGCCGAATTAGAAGCCGATGTGCATACCGTTGTTTCCGGTGATTCCTTCCCAGCTTCAAATACCCGCCTACCTAAATTTAAGGCCAAGCGCTCTGACAATGACAGTCTGCAGATTTTTTTACTCGCCACCTTACCTTTTAAAAAGATAAATGAAATACTTAATGCAGAATTGCGTGGAAAAAAAATTGAGGCTTCTGGTTATTCAAGCACCTTAAAGCGTATCTGGGCATATGGCACCGATAACGGAATTGCTTTGCGACTGGAGCTAAAGGGAGATGCTAGCGGTAAAATCTATGCGCGCGGAAAACCCGAATACAATCCCGAAACTCATCAATTTATCATAACCGATTTTGGTTATGACCTGGATACAGAAAATGCATTGGTTAACTCAGCCAATTGGCTTTTGCGTGAAAATACACTTAGCCTTATTCAAGATAAACTTTCTGTAGATGCCCTCCCTTATATTGAACAACTACCCGGAATTATTGAAAATGCCATTGATGGAAGTAAAACAGGAGAAAAAATAGACCTCAATATTGAGGCGCTACACGTTAAGCCGAAAGAAATACTCATTACAAAAGATCATATTCAAATACTTATTGTAGGCTATGGTAAAGCTTCTATCAACCTACAAAACGAGGCCTTCGCTAAAAAGAAACGATAATATAATACGTTTCCATTCTTCCATTTATCTTCTTACTCAGCATGGGCTTACTAAAACCTATTTGGTAAAATGCCTAATCTGTAAAATTATGTTTGGTGAAATTCAAACCCTGACACTTTAAAATTTTACAAAAAATACTCGATTACGGTTAAAATTTTAACCTATCTAAATCGATTTCGTGAATATTTTTTCCAATCGTGCTTATTTTTAAGCCTAATGCTAAAAGATTGTAGTCGAAATCGTGCATTTGTAACTAAACCTTAAACCTAATATGATTGAAGTTTTATCTGATTCCAATGGCATAACCACGGTAGGTGCGGAACTAGCGCTGGCCGATTCGCTACAAGCTATGCAAGCGCAACTCACAGAAATAAAAAACTTAACCCTGTTAACCTCCAATAACATTTGGATGTTACTCTCGGCCATTCTCGTGTTTATAATGTCGCTTGGTTTTGCATGTGTAGAGTCTGGTTTTACGCAGGCGAAAAACACCGTTAACATTCTCTTCAAAAATTCGGTCGATACATGTATCGGTTTAATTGTTTTTGCCCTTTTTGGTTTCGGATTGATGTACCCTGGTGAATTTAATGGATGGTTCGGTTTTGCCGGATTTGGTCTTAATCCCGGCCCTGATTACGACCCTGCAACTTATGCTAATGGAGGTTACACTTATTGGACTGATTATTTGTTTCAAGCCGTATTCTGCGCTACCGCAGGTACTATTGTATCGGGGGCTGTTGCTGAAAGGATAAAAATCAGTGCCTACTTTCTATTCACATTTTTCTTAACAGGGCTTATCTACCCTGTTTTAGGAAGTTGGAAATGGGGCGGTGGCTGGTTGGATGAATATGGCTTCTATGATTTTGCAGGATCTACCATTGTTCACTCCGTAGGAGGTTGGGCAGCATTAGCAGCGGTTATCATTCTAGGCCCACGTATTGGTAAATATGAAAATGGAAAATCGAACTCGTTTCCGAACTCTTCGGCACCACTGGCTATGTTGGGCGTCTTTTTACTCTGGTTAGGATGGTTTGGTTTCAATGGAGGATCTGTTCTTTCTGCTGATCCGGAAGCTATTTCGATTGTTTGTGTTACCACTTGCTTGGCGGCTGCCACAGGCGGTATCGGTGGAATGTTTGGAGGTTTATTCGCCTTTAAACGTTTCGATTTAGGTATGGTGCTAAATGGCATTTTAGCTGGCTTAGTAGGTATTACAGCCGGAGCCGACCAAATGTCTCCAAACGAGGCACTTATTATCGGCCTTGTTTGTGGTATTGTGGTTGTGTATTCTGTGGTTTTATTGGACAAGGTTAAATTAGACGATCCGGTAGGAGCAATTTCAGTTCACTTAACCTGTGGTATTATTGGAACATTGGCAGTAGGTGTATTGGGTAAAATGGCTAGCATGGATCAATTTGTTAAACAACTAATTGGATTAGCATCTTATGGTGCTATTGCTTTCCCGGCTTCACTTCTGTTACTTTTTATCATTAAGAAAACAATTGGCATTCGGGTGTCTGCAGAACATGAAAAAACTGGCCTAGATAGCCATGAGCATGGCATGCGAGGCTACACGATTACTTACGAAGACTAAAACTTTACCTATACCTAAACCTGAAAAAGACCGGCAATTGCTGGTCTTTTTTTTAGTTACAAAAGCTGTTGCTTAATATTGAGCGGTTTTATCATCCAGATTTAAAAAATATATAAAAAATATTTTTCCTTTTAATTCTGACCTAGACTTCCAAAATCGCAATCGTTTTCTGAAATCAACCTTAAAAAATAACTTGGTAAGCTCTAAGGCCTAGTCTTTTTTACATTTTGCACGTTCTTTTTGGCCCTACCTTTCACGAGACACTTTCGTAATAATCTATAAGTCAGTAACTTACATTTATGATCTCCGTTTTTATTTGTTACTTTCGAAGTACTAAAACATAACAATCTGCGCTTATGAAATACGCATTTAATAGCAACACACGGGAATCACTAAAAAACGAATTAAGAAATGAATTCCCCGAACTAACTGAAACTGATTTTGACATGATGGAGGCATCTTTCGAAAATTTCGTAACAAGCCTTTCATTAAAAGTGCAACGCAATCCTCAAGAAATGGCTTTAGTCATCACCAACAAGCTTCAGTATATTCAGTCAAAAGGTATTTAACTACTCATTAACTACAACCAGACAAGGCCGCTCTAAACAGCGGCCTTTTTTTATGCCCATTCATGCAGCAAATCATATGATTTGAATAGCGTAATGCATTGATCATGGTCTACTTCACGGTAGCCATAACCTTTAAGCACACCCCGCTCGTTAAAAATTTTTCAATTTTTACCCATTATCAATTAAAATTGAACCCTACCTACAACGATTTCGTGAATTTTTTTTCAAATGCGATTCATTTTTAACCCTATTAGTAGAATATTTAACAATTAAATAACCAGACCAGATCAATTTTTTACCATTTGAATCAAAACTACAACCAACATGAAGAAATCGTTAATCTTTCTCATACTGCTCATGGCAATTAGTGTCATGGCGGTATTTATGCCGGCTGTGCCAGGCTCTATTATTACAGATGGTATCGACTCGGGTGATACCGCCTGGATGTTAGCCGCTACGGCCCTTGTTTTATTGATGACTCCCGGGCTTGCCTATTTCTACGGTGGCATGATCGACACCAAGAATATTATCTCCACTATGCTTCAGAGCTTTATTGCTATGGGGGTAATTAGTGTATTATGGATTGTTGTAGGATTTAGTCTTGCCTTTGGTGATTCGTTGGGTGGATTTATTGGAGATCCTCGTTCATTTTTTATGTTTCAGAATGTTTTAGATGGATCACCTTGGTCTATGGCACCAACCATTCCGCTGGTGTTATTTGCTTTCTTTCAACTTAAGTTCGCCATTATCACCCCTGCATTGGTAACAGGCACGTTTGCAGAACGCATCCGCTTTAAATCGTACATGATTTTTCTGGTGCTTTTTTCTCTTTTCATTTATGCACCCCTTGCCCACTGGACGTGGCATCCTGACGGATTCTTATTTAACATGGGTGTTTTAGATTTTGCGGGTGGCACAGTAGTACATATGTCAGCAGGTATTGCAGCGCTAGCCGCCTCTATTTACCTCCGCAATAAGAAAGAAATTAAAGTGGCTATTGCTCCAGCAAATATTCCCTTTGTACTGCTCGGCACCGGTTTGCTATGGTTCGGATGGTTCGGGTTTAATGCAGGTAGTGCCATGGGCGCAAATAGTTTGGCTGCCTCTGCTTTTGCCACTACCAACACAGCTTCAGCAGCTGCTGGTTTAGCTTGGATACTCTTCGATGCCGTGCGTGGCAAAAAACCTTCGGCACTCGGATTTTGCATTGGCGCTGTAGTAGGTTTAGTAGCGATTACTCCTGCTGCGGGTTTTGTTACTATCCCCTCAAGTTTGTTTATAGGAACATTTGCCGCCATCATTAGCAACGTAGTAATGCATTGGAAAGCGAAGACATCATTAGAAGATACGCTTGATGTTTTCCCTTGTCACGGTGTGGGTGGTGCTGTTGGTATGGTCATGACAGGCCTCTTAGCGCATACCGCGGTAAATGAAGGAAACACAACAGGCAACGGTTTATTTTTTGGTGAAACCGCTTTGTTTTTCATTCACATGAAAGCACTAGCCATTGTAGTGGCTTACACTTTTGTGGGATCAATGGTGATTTTCAAGATTGTTGATTTGCTATCCAGTCTGAGGATTACTCCTGAAGAGAAAAAAGTAGGATCAGATTATAGTCAGCATGGTGAGAATCTTTTTCCGGTTGATTTCAGTACACTTAAAGAAGAAGTAGCTTAACCATAAATGATCTTATAATACTAACTATAGTAATACATGATGAACACTACCGATCTAGTTGAATTCAATTTTGATCTGGCTGATGTTCACAAATTTTGATACCTAATTTTTAACTAACCATAACGAACCACTATGTCGAAGTCAAAACTAGAATACATTTGGCTCGATGGGTATAAACCAACCCAGAGCCTGCGTAGTAAAACCAAGATTGTTAGAAACTTTTCGGGAGCATTAGAAGATTGTCCGGTTTGGTCCTTTGATGGAAGTTCTACCGAGCAAGCAACTGGTCATTCATCCGATTGTCTACTTCAGCCTGTTTCTATTTTTCCAGATCCAGCTCGCAAAGATGGGTTCTTGATTATGTGTGAAGTATTAAACCCAGACGGTACTCCGCATGAATCTAACGGTCGCGCTACTATTAATGACGATGACAATGATTTCTGGTTTGGTTTCGAACAAGAATATTTTTTATGGAATACAGAAACCGATAAACCATTAGGGTTTCCTGTGCAGGGATATCCAGCACCACAAGGTCCTTACTATTGCTCTGTTGGTGCAAAGAATGCTTTTGGTAGAGAGATCGTTGAAGAACACCTTGACTATTGTTTAGAGGCCGGTATTAATGTAGAAGGTATTAATGCAGAAGTAGCCACTGGCCAATGGGAGTTCCAAATTTTTGCTAAAGGTGCAAAAGCCGCAGGCGATCAGGTTTGGGTAGCGCGTTATTTGCTAGAGCGCACAGCCGAAAAATATGATATTGCCATTAACTGGCACTGCAAGCCTTTAGGTGCTACCGATTGGAATGGATCGGGTATGCATGCTAACTTCTCGAATGAACTTTTGAGAACGTGTGGTTCAAAAGAAATTTATGATTCTGTTTGCCAATCGTTCGCACCATTTGTTAAAGAACATATTGCTGTATATGGTGCTGATAACCACTTGCGCTTAACGGGTAAACACGAAACACAATCGATCGATAAATTTTCGTATGGTGTATCCGATCGCGGAGCCTCTATACGCATACCGATTGCCACTGTAGAAAATGATTGGAAAGGTTGGTTAGAAGATCGCAGACCCAACTCTTCCGCAGATCCATATAAAGTAGCCGCACGCATTATAAAAACTGTGAAAACTGTTCCCGAATACGCCACCGTAAACGGTTATCAGTAAAGATCCTTTTAAGTAAGGGCGTCTGGTTGTAGTTTGAAGTCGGGCAGAAATGTCCGGCTTCTTTTTTTTTGGTTACCTATTGTAAGTCCTCTTCTCGCAATCCCACAAATACCATCAGTTCGCGCTCTACCTTTTCATGATCTGTCCAGAAATTGCGACTATACACCATGCGATACTCCCAATTTTTTTGTCGCAACAGTGCCGGTGTATACACATGGATATCTTTTACAGAAAGGCTTTCGTGATAGCGTGCATCATCTGTTAAAATAATTCCTAAGTGTCGGCCATCGCGCAAGACAGCGATATCCGAAAATGGAAGTGCCTCTGTAACAAACGTAAATTCACCAATACGCGCCTCACTCCATTGTTTAATGCGTGCATTCAAATTTATTTCTTGACCACGCTGTGTACGCATCGGTTGAGTAAGCGTGTACTTGCGTTGCGTTACCGATCGCGCAAACTCTAAATATTTTCTAAACAATTTGGGGCCTTGGTTTTTAACACCTTCTACTTTTAATTGCTCCGGCCAAATACTTGTAATTAACAGTATCCTATCGCGTGCCCGTGTAATAGCCACATTAAGTCGGTTTTCTCCGCCAGCAGCATTTAAGCTACCAAACTGCATATTCATTTTTCCCTTTTTATCGGGTGCATAACCAAGCGAGAAAATAATAACGTCCTTTTCATCGCCTTGTACATTCTCAATATTTTTTACGAAGAGTGTTGACGGAATAGGTAGTGCTTTCTCTGCAAAAATTTGCTCTACTAAATCCATAATCAGCATTTGCTGCGGTGCATTAAAAGTAACCACACCAATTTCTGTTAGCGGATTCTGGTGTAGTATCTCAATAATATGCTCTACTACTTCTTTTGCCTCTACCCTATTTACATGATTTTCCCACACACCTTCTACTTTTAAATAATCGATAGCGGGTTGCTGTAAGTTGAGTGTGTTTCGGTCGGGCAATAATTTTAATCGACCTTCATAGAAATGGCTATTCGAAAAATGAATAAGCTCCATGGATTTACTCCGGTAATGTCCTTGCAAATGCACGGTAGGTAGGTAACGCTCACTCAACTCCAGCAATGAATCTACTTCTAAATCAGGATTTTCTTCTTCGTCTGCCCAACGCACTTGGTAAAGTTCACTCGGACGAAGTTGCTTATTGTCGCCAGCAATAACCAATTGCTTCCCGCGATACATAGCCGGAATACCACGTTCTGCAAAACACTGCGAAGCTTCATCGAAAATAACGAGATCAAATAAATTGGTCATCGGAAAAATAGCCGATACAGATTCCGGAGAAGCTAACCAGCATGGTAGTAATTGAAAAAGCTCATGGTGAAAAGTGGCAATTAATTTACGCAACGGCCATATCTTTTTCTTTTTAGTTACCTGATGAAGCAGATCGCGATAGGTTACCGGATTATTTAATCGATTATACTCCAAGCCTTCATAAATACGCTCGCGCGCGCGTACCAATAAAATTTCTTTACTTAATCGCTGCTTCTCTTCTACTAATTGCTGAAGTTCCTGTTGCATCGTTTCCATCTTTAAAGAAGAAACCGTGCGTAACACCGGATATTTTGTTTCTACGTGATCAATCCACGACAGCCGAATACTGTTCTTAAACAAGTTCGCTAACAACTCGCCATCCCAAATCCCCAACTGATCATGGAGCTTGGTAATTACCTCCTGCTCATGATCAAGTAACTGCTCTTTCAGCAAATCAAATTCGTATAGATTATCAAAATCTTTTCGCAATGTGGTAATATACTGTTGCTGAGAATCAGCTGTCGTGTGCAGCTGCCTAACTTGATAAGGTGTTAAATATTGCAGCCACTCGCGTTGCTTTTGAGGAATGTCTGATACAGCTTTTAAGAGTTCGCGTATGCAAGTAATAAAGGTATGTCGAGAAAATTTCTCGACTTCCATACGGCTATTGATCTCACGAATGGAGCTGAAAATCAGTTTGGCACGAATCGCCAGTTTTTGCAACTCAAACCATCGTTTAAGTGGTTCCTTTGTTCCGTCTTGAGGTAATTCTATTAACCACTTTTTGCTGCGAAGTGCCGTAAGGTGATGCTCCAGGTTTAGTCGGCTATCAATCCGCTTTTCTAATACTTTTAAGCCAATTTTTGTATAGGCCAACCCATTGGCTACCAGCACACGCTTAACCCAAAACTTTTCTTCCGAAAACAATTCCCAACGCACTAATTTAATAATACTTCTGCGGGCGTCCATTCGATGCTTAAGTGCTTCTTGAAATTTACCCAGCTGGTTGGCCGCAAGCGAATTTTCTGGCGGCTCATCGTCAAAACAGTTAAGTGCCACACGTTCTACATTAGCAAACCACAGCGCACTGGTTTCTTCATCTTTTTCTTCCACCATCCGTTGGAAAAATCTAAACGTATCGTCACTGTTTAATACGCTCATCAAGCCCAGCAACTCACTTTCTTTTGTTTGTAAACTCACACACTCAGTCCAGCTCAATTTTTTTCCAAGAATACTTTCTGTTACTGT
>CAYNKN010000070.1:0-1974 GCA_964397805.1 uncultured Chryseolinea sp.
AAGAATTTGAAGATACCGATGGCAATGAATTTCATACGTTCTCTATGATTACTACACTAGCTAATGCACTTGTGCTACCTATTAGTGAACGGATGCCGGCTATGCTGGATGTTGATACTGAACGGATTTGGCTTGCTAAAGAAAGTACGGAAGAAGATTTGTTGAATGTGTTAAAACCCTACCCAGATGCGGGCATGAGTAATTATACCGTATCACCACGGATTAGTAATATTCAATTAAATCTACCTTCGCTTATTAAACCTGCTCCGCCTGCCGATCAGCATGGTAACCTTACCTTATTTGACTAATAACGTATTGATTAAAACCCATCATCATCGTCATCATCCGGTTTCTTTTCATCCGCAGCTTCTTCTTTACCTTTCTTTTCCTTTTTCTCCTTTACACGTTTTTCCTTGGGTTCCTTAGGAGCCTTAGCGGGTTTGTCTTTTTTACTTAAGAACGAGAAGAAACCCTTTTTCTTAGTCGGTATTTCGGTAGCTGATGTCTCCACATCTCTACCTTCATCGGCTTCATCTATGAAATCAAAATCGTCATCTGCTTTAACTGGTGTTTGCAATGAAGCAGAGTCGGAAGCTGCCTTCTTTTTCTTCTTAAATAAGTTTTTAAAGAATCCACCTTTCTTGGCTTTTTTACCAGCCTCTTTGGCGGCTTCTAGTTGTTGTTGGTTAGCCAGTTTTACATCAGGCAAGACTAAATAGTGGCGCAGGTACCACATGTAATTGTCCTGATCTACATTGTAGCGCTTTTCTTCAATTACATATTTCGGAGTTCTCGGAACATACTTACTTGTATTCGGGTCATAGAAAACACTATCAGGAGAAATGTATTTCAATACACGTACTTCTTTATCTTTTGAAATCATATACTCCTCTTCCTCCACACTGGCCGTATCCTGAGGTATATCAACAATATACGTACTATCAATAACAGATCGGGCGGCCATATCCAATTCAGCACCGGGTATTACACCCTCCGCATTGGGATCGTATCCCGGTTGTAACGAATCTGGCAAAACGGTTTTGATGGGCTTCATTTCAACCGTCTGCATCGATCTGATTTTCTTTTTATAAGAAACCGGCTCTATTACCAAATATTTATTCTTACTGCTGGCTGTCAGTACTTTAGGGGTAGAATCTTGATTAAAATAGCTGAACTTTTGTCGGAGTGCATCCTTATCATAAATGAAGGCACTTTGATAAGCAGGGCATACCACGCGCTGCGTGCAGGCACTTAAAAAGATACTTAGCGTACAAAAAATGAGTAATGCCCTGATCATGCAAAGGGTAAATCAAACAAAAATAAAGATTTTGGCCAGAATAATCGGAAAAGTATTGGATTTGTAACCTCCTGATTATCAAATTACATGGTTTCTAACGCTAAACGTTGACTTTTCTTGAGTCCGGAGACAACTAGTTGGTAAGAATCATCAATCCAGCCTGTAAAAATCTTATCTGGAATAGAGCCATCCATCAATATGGTGTTCCAATGTTTTTTATTCATGTGATAGCCCGGTAAAACCCCGGGATATTGTTCTCGAAGTTCAGCGCCAATTTCGGGATCTACCTTAAGGTTTACACTTTCAAAAGATTCTAGGTCGGTGGCACAAAACATTTTGCCCATAACCTTGTAAACAAGCGTGTTTTTATCAAAAGGGAATTCTTCGGTAACTCCCTTTTTTGTCAGGCAATATTTTCGGAACGATTCGATGTCCACGTTACAAGATGCGCTTAAGTATCAAAAAAGCCACCCCCAATAAAAAGATAGCGATAGAAATTTTATTGATGCCGTGCATCATTCGGATATTGATATTGGATGGCCGCGAATTATCTTTTTTTCTGAAAAAGTATCCGCCTACCTCACCTAGTGAGAAAAACTCTCGCCAACCATTCTGCTTCGATGTTTTATTCTTCTCTTCCATATCTCACCCGAATTAAAATTACACTACTGCTTCTT
>CAYNKN010000070.1:1984-11389 GCA_964397805.1 uncultured Chryseolinea sp.
GCTTCGGGGAGGTCCCCGCTGAGTGGCGCTACACTACTGCTTCTTCCTCTATCCAATCGCCATGTTCACGAATCAGATTGATAAGTTCATCAACCGCTTGTTCCGATGGAATATTTCTTCGCACTACTTCCTTGCCTTTGTATAATGTTATCCTTCCTGGGCCGGAGCCTACATAGCCATAGTCAGCATCGGCCATTTCGCCTGGACCATTTACAATGCAGCCCATAATACCAATTTTCAATCCCTTTAAGTGACTTGTTCTCGACCTGATTTTTCCGGTAGTTTCTTGTAAATCAAATAATGTTCGTCCACATGAAGGGCATGAAATATATTCTGTTTTTGAAATACGGGTGCGCGTGGCCTGCAAAATATTGAAGGCGGTTTCGTTAATCATTTTATCAGAACCACAATTTTCTGCGGCAATAAAAACACCATCGCCCAATCCATCAACCAATAAAGATCCCATATCAGTTGCAGCATACAATTGCAGTTGCTCAGCTGTTAAGTCGCCATACGCTCTCCCGATAATTACAGGTACTTCACAGTTGGCTTGCATCAACTCTACTAGTAACCTACGTTGCTCCGCCATGCCATGTGCGTTATAGGTATCGATAAGTAGTACCGCAGTTGGGTCGTTCTTTAGTTTAGCAATTAGTGGTTGATCAACATGATTGATCAGGGTGTAGATAAAATTTAACGCATTCGATGCTGGTACATCTTTTACATATTCTTCTGCACGAATTAAAGGATACGCTCGCTCACGTGTTTGGTGTTTAAGCCAAGTGGTGTGGTTGAAAATAAGTCCCAGCGTTCCGGGTATTTCAAAATCGATTGTTCGATCGCCCAAGAAAATATAATCGCAGGCCATATCGGTAATATTCCATTTATCTAATGGAACAGAATACTGATAGCCGAGTGCAAAAAGCGAGGCGGCTGTAATTTTTTCTTTGGTAGAAAAATCAGCCACTACCCGCGGTACATTTTGTCCACCAATATTCTCGACAGCGCTGGTTTTGCGTTTAGTATATTCAAATGGTGTGATTGGATAATGATCAATCGGAGGTATTGCCTGATGTGGATGGCGTTTGTTGTAACGATTAGCGAGTTCGAACGCTACCGGTACTTCGGCTTCTGGTTCTTCAGTAAGCGATACGCGTATGGTATCTCCCAACCCATCTTCCAATAAAGTACCAATACCAACAGCAGATTTTACTCGACCATCTTCACCATCACCTGCTTCGGTAACACCCAAATGAAGCGGATAGGGTTTGAATCCTTCTTCATCCAGTTTTTGCACGAGTAATCGATAGGCTTGAACCATTACCTGGGGATTACTGGATTTCATAGAGAGCACAATGTTGTAATACTGCTCGTCTTCGCAGATGCGCAAAAATTCCAAAGCCGATTCAACCATACCCATCGGGCTGTCACCGTATCGGCTCATGATTCTATCGGAAAGTGAACCGTGATTTGTACCGATGCGCATAGCCGTTCCGTACTCCTTACAAATTTTTATGAGCGGAATAAATTTTTCACGAATGCGTTCCAGTTCTTGATGGTAAGAAGCCTCTGTATAATCGATGGTTTCAAATTTCTTTTTATCGGCATAATTACCCGGGTTTATGCGCACCTTCTCCACAATACGGGCAGCCAGTTCGGCCGCATTGGGTGTAAAGTGGATATCGGCAACCAAGGGGGTGTTGTAGCCTCTAAGACGTAACTCCTTTTTTATCGCTTCTAGGTTGTGCGCTTCTTTAATACTAGGAGCCGTGATGCGTACATATTCACAGCCGGCCTCAATCATGCGAATGGATTGCTCCACCGAACCAAGCGTATCCATGGTATCTACGGTAGTCATTGATTGCACCCGAATGGGATTATTTCCTCCCATGGGTAAATCTCCGATCTTTACTTCTATGCTTTGCCTGCGGCTATAGCTTACCAGACTGTTGCAATATTGTATAAGAGAAGCGAGTTGATGGTTCACCGTAAATTGTTTTCAACAAAATTAACTCATTGGGGGTGAATTTGTTTGCCGAAATAGCCTAAAGAAAACTAAATATCGCCAAGTTGGGGGCGTATAACAATTTCTTCAATTACACTTCTGGGCGATAGTGAGTAGGCGGAAAAAATCGTTTCCGCCAGATCTTCTGCGGCAATAAAACGTTCATCCGGTAACGCCACACCATCCCAACTGGCTGTTCGCGTTGCACCAGGCATTACAGCTGTTACACGAATATTTTTATCTTTTAATTCTTCGCGCAAACCCTTGGAAAGTCCCAGCATAGCAAATTTTGAAATCGCATACGAGCCACCATTGGTATAGGCCATAAAACTAGCAATAGAGCAAATATTAAAAATATAACCCGATTGGTGCGGAAGCATAAGCGGAACCACCTTACGGGAAGTATAATAGGCACTATAAAGATTAGCATGAATCATCCCTTCCAGTGTACCATCGGGTTCTGTTAATAAGGCACCCGGAACAAAGTATCCGGCATTATTCACCAATACATCTACCGGACGATTGAGCTTTTTTACAACCTCACAAAAAATGTCCACCTCATTTTTTTTGGCCATATCAGCAACCTGCGTAGTAATCTGAATGCCGGGATAAAGTGTGCTGAGCGATGTTGCAAGTGCTTCTAAATCAGCGCGATTTCGGGCACAGGTTACGATATCAAAACCAGCCAGTGCAAAACGTTCGATTATTGCCCGCCCAATTCCTTTTGTCCCTCCCGTTACTGCGATGAGTTTGTTCATAAAGTTTAAATAATAGATTTTTGGGTATCTTTAGCAAGATAGTTATTGCCTTCGTTTATTGTCGCTATGATTAAAGAGATTGGGAAGTATTTCATCTTTCTTGGACAACTGTTCATCAACCGAGAAACCTTTAAAACCTATTACAAACTTGTTATGGAAGAATGTGTGAGCATTGGTATTGGCTCACTATTTCTGGTAGCGCTAGTGTCGCTGTTTATGGGCGCGGTTACTACCGTTCAAACAGCGTACAATTTGGTTAACGACTTTATCCCAAAGTATGTCATCTCGCAAGTAGCACGCGAAATGGTGGTGCTGGAATTAGCACCCACGATTATCGCTATTATTTATGCCGGGAAAGTAGGCTCTAGTATGGCCGGTGGAATTGGCACCATGCGCATTACCGAGCAAATTGACGCACTTGAAGTAATGGGTATTAACTCCACTTCCTACCTCGTGTTGCCCAAAATCATTGCATCGATGATGACCTTTCCGATGTTGGTGATTATTGCCGGTGTTTGTGGTCTTTTTGGGGGCTACCTAGTGGGTACTCTAACTGGAGTGATATCACCCAATGACTATATCTATGGCATACGCTCTGACTTTAATGAATTCACCATAAGCTTTGCATTAATTAAAGCATTTGTGTTTGCCTTTTTAGTGTCGTCCATTTCTTCGTTTATGGGCTACTATACACAAGGTGGTGCACTTGAAGTGGGTGTGTCAAGCACCAAGGCCGTAACCAGTAGCGTTATTGCCATACTTATTGCAGACTATTTACTGGCTCAACTTTTACTTTCGTAATGATTCATATTCAAGGCATCACAAAATCATTTGGTGATAAAATCATCTTAGACAATGTATCCGGAATTTTTGATAAGGGAAAACCTAACTTAATTATTGGCGCCAGTGGTACCGGTAAAAGTGTACTGCTAAAATGTATTGTTGGGCTTATCAAACCAGATCTTGGCCAAGTGTTTTATGATGGTCGCGATTTTCATGCAAGCGATCGCCACGAGAAGGTAGAAATCC
The DNA here is from genome assembly GCA_964397805.1 of uncultured Chryseolinea sp. GTDB lineage: Bacteria > Bacteroidota > Bacteroidia > Cytophagales > Cyclobacteriaceae > Chryseolinea. The sequence continues at coordinate 5,777 of CAYNKN010000070.1, forward strand.
GCAGAGAAATGGGTATGCTATTTCAGGGTGGAGCGTTGTTCGACTCTAAAAATGTTGAACAGAATATTATGTTTCCGCTTGACGTACTTACTACCATGAAACCCGATGAGAAGTTAGATCGGGTTAACTTTTGTTTGCAACGAGTAGGCTTAGAGAATGTAAATAAAAAAATGCCCTCCGAAATAAGTGGTGGTATGAAAAAACGCGTAGGTATTGCACGCGCCATTGTAAACAAACCGAACTATTTATTTTGCGATGAGCCCAACTCCGGTCTTGACCCACAAACTTCTATACTTATTGATGAACTTATTCAGGATATTTCTGAAGACTTAGATATTACTACTATTGTTGTTACGCACGATATGAACTCCGTAATGGGTATTGGCGAGAAAATTATGTTTTTGTATAAAGGGGAGAAAATTTGGGAAGGCAACAAAAACGATATTACGCAATCGGGATTACCTGCGCTGGACGATTTTGTTTTTTCCAATAAAGTAATGAGTAGTCTCCGTCAAAAAATGTAAACTACACATCCACTCTAAATTGGCGCAGTTCCAGATAGCATTGGTTACACATCATTTGCTGGCAATTCAATAAAAAACTTTGTTCCTTTTCCGCGCACAGTTTCAAACCAGATTTTTCCCGCCATTAATTCAATCGCCTGTTTTGCGATAGCAAGCCCCAATCCAGAACCTGATTTTTTAGTTGTGAAGTGCGGAATAAAAATCCGCTCAGCCACATCGGCTTCCATACCTTTGCCGGTATCACTAAAGATAATTCGATAGGTATCAGCTAATTTCTCAATGGTTATCATAACGCGCATAGCCGTTCCGGGCTTTGCCGCTTGAAGTGCGTTTAAAATAATATTGCTAAACGTTCTACCCAACAATTGCTCATCGCCTTTTACCCAAGCCTCTTTCTGGCGAACTTGAAAGTTTATAGTACCCGAGTGTGCATGTAGATCAACAACCCGCTTTAATAATGAAACTAATTCAACTGCTTTAATAATCGGCTCCGGCATTTTTGCAAACGTACTAAATGATGAAGCAATATCATTTAGTGTATCTACCTGTGTTAGTAATGATTGAACGGCCTTCTCTGTTTTCGCTTCGGAACTCAACCCACTTTGTAACGCGCGCTCCAGTTGTTGCAACGTTAGCTTCATTGGCGTTAATGGATTCTTAATTTCGTGTGCCACTTGTTGTGCAATTTCTCGCCATGCACGCTCTCGTTGTGTTTGCTCCAACTCGGCCTTACTTTCGCCTAACTTAAATAACATCTGGTTGTACTCCTTTACCATCATCCCAATTTCATCATCTGCCTTCCAGGTAAGCGGTTCATTGGTTTTACTAAGCGAAGTTCTGCGTAATGATTGTGTTATAAAATTTAATGGAAACGTAAGCCATTTAGAGACAAAGTAGGAAAGGATAACCAACACGATAAATACTAATGTAAAGATGTTAAGTATGGTAGCGATAATATTAATCTGCACTTTTTCTAACGATCGCCCCGACTGAAAAAAAGGAATCGCTAAAATACCATTGAGTGTTCCACTTAACGGATCCTTTAAAGCTGTATAAGCAACGTGATAAGAAAGTTTGCCAACATGTTCGGTATCTACCACCGTATTTTCGCCACGTAAAATTTTTCGTAGAGCTGTGTTATTCATGTAATTCGAAACTAAATTACTTTCAAAAATTAATGGCTGGCTACTAGCGATTAATGTTCCCTCACCCCGATAAACATTGGCATCTAATCCGGTAAGTTTTGCCAAATCACTAACTTGATTTTCAAAACTTACTACATTCTCATCTCTACCCTTTAAATAGTCATCTAATTGAACTGCCAATTGTTGACCAAATGCTTTAGCCTTACTTTGAAACTCATCATTCAATTGACGTTGTGAAGATCGGGTAGTTAAACTCAACGTAGTAATGCTCACAATGATCAGCGGAAAAAAGAAAGCCATGTTTAATAACAGTTGTATACGTGTAGCATAGTACAGTTTTTCACCACGCAAATAATTTACTAACCCCAAAGCCAATAAAAAAACCAAAATGAGCATTAGCCCTAAAACCAATAAGAACGAAAAATTCGCTAACAGATACGTACGTGAGATTTGTTGTGACGATACTACAGCAATTTTTCCGTTTTGATCTTCTACTGCAATATGATCATATCCTTCCTTATGAATTCCCTCTAGGTGCAATTCCGGAATACCCATCCATTGCATTTCAAAACGTTCCTCATAATTAAAATTACCCGCACTAAATAAAAGTCGGCTTGTTGTAAAAACAGCATAACTTATATCTTGCGTTCGATAAAATTGTTGAAACCGATTATCGACCAAAAGTTCTGGATATACATTCTCTGGAATAATCTTCTTTAACGACATCTCTAGTACTACATGCCCTACCCGATGTCGGCTTCGTGAAATCGGAATAATTGTTAAATACTTTTGGGTTATGTCTGTTGCCGGCCCAGAGAGATAAAAGACCTTCTCATACCCTGTCTCCACTACCTCTTTCTCATAGCCTTTAGTGAGATCATCAAATGTTAAGAATACACCGTTATTCACTGGTTCACCCGAAGCATCAAAAAGAAATATTTCTACATCATACTTATTAAAGTAGTTAGGTAAAAAGACTTGACGGATTTTATTACGAATAGCCTCTCGACCTAAAAACGGACTAGCGAGCCGAAGTTGAATAAAGGCATCATTAGCAATTTTTTCAGCTGACTCTTGTAATAAATACTCACCAAAGTAATCGCGGTCGATCAAAAAATTAGTAGCAAACCGAAAATGACTTTCGATTTTTTCACGCCCCGTAAAGTGTTGTGTAGCGTATGTGCCGTTAGCCGATAAAAAGAAAATACCAACAAACAAATAAGCAAACGTTGTAAAGCTTAATCGCCTTAGACTACCCGATAATCCCAGCGAATACACCACTAAAAAATAAACGGTACCCAATAATAATGAAGATAAGTATAGCTGGCGGGTGTACGTATTAAAACCGATAAACAACACAATAGCCAAACTAAACGATAGGAGAATATGAACCTTATTACGTGCCATCAGTAACAAGCGTATAAAAACATGTGAGAATAAAAATGAACAAACACCTGCTACCAATACAATGATGAACGAAACGGTGCGCAGCGCATCAAACCGAATAGACTTCGTAATATCCAAATCGATTGACGAGTTATTATATAACGTTTGCACCACCACAAAAGGGAAAAGTGCGCTAAACAAAACGGCAAGGCTACAAAATACAGAAAACACCCATCGCCACGATGAATGCGTGTAGATATACCGTAGTATATTAAAATGATGATAGCGTTTAAACAAAAATATACAAACGATCAAGATACCGGTTTCATTTAACAGCAGATCGCCCAGAGAAGCATTTAACGAAGACGAAGCGAATACTTGCGGGTTGAAAAAGAGTGAAGTTGTATAGCCTGCCGGAAAGTTAAATTTCACCATAACAAACCGAAGCATCAGGAAAAACAAACACAGCAATGTAAAATCAAATTCGACAACGCCCGTTTTGATTAACCGTGGGTAGCAGAATGCGATAAATAACAACAGTGCTATGATGATACAAATAATGCCAGCAACCTTAAAATTTTCATGAGCAGGTAATTCGTTGGGTAAGAAACTAATCTTAAAAGGACAACTATCTTCTACACAAATTGACAAACCAATAGATGCATTGGGTTCTAAAATAGAAATACTTCCAAACGGAAAAATCTGTGTATTCCACTCTGTCGAAATATAATCGTTCGTTATAGTGTACTTTTTAAAGAGAGGGATAACGGCAAGCAAAAATTGACGGTCATCAATCTTCCATTTCTTGGCCAGGTAATCGCCATTACCTGCCTTTAATAATTTGAGCGCAAAGGTATCAGCAACTGATGCAGGCGATGGTACAAAACTGTTATCAGACCACGCCCTAACTTTACCATTATCGTATAGATAAAAATAATATCCGCTTTTAGGAGGTGATTTATCTAAACTACCTCCGGCTAGAATAAAGGTGGCATCTTCATCTACTTTTTCTAATTCGAATACAACTTTTCTCGATACTCGTTCAACAACCGATTGGGGCGAAGCCTGTTGCTGCGCCATATACAACAGCCATGTGCCAGCCAACGCTGCACACACAAAAATTAATAGCAAAAAGGTATCGCTTCTTCTCAATGATTAATCAATCCAAGATGATTGATAAAGTTAATCAATTACTTTGGTTGCTATAGATTGGGATTGTAATTGATCCCACCAAAAAGATACAAGTATAAAATTCGAGAGTAGCGGTAATTCAAGGGCACTAGCAGAACCATAACACCAACAATAACACTGATATACACACTATCTGGAGGATTATAAGTGACATAAAGAACTGACGCAATAACAACTAATACGGCTACCGTAAAAGCATAACTAACATACATAGCTCCTTGATAAAACCCAGGCTCAGGTTGCAGTCGCAATTCACAGTGCGGACAAAATTCATTCATCCTATTAAAATTAGTAACACGCTCGAATATGCCGTGAGTAAAAATTTTACCCTGTCTACAGCGCGGACAATTACCGTGAAGCAACCCGGCCAGATACCCTATTTTTTGCATGTTTAGAAGCTTTATACCAGAAATAGCCTATAAAAAAAATAGCCAGATAAGGCATCACTAACAAATACAAAATACCTGTATTGATACCTGCTCCGATGGTAGGGTTACCGTTGGAAAAGTTATTCTCTAAGGTAGAGCGGCACATAGCACATTGTGCCATCAGATTCGGAATACTTAATCCGAAAAAAGCAATCACTAGAAAGCATACTCTTTTCATAAACACAAAAGTTAATCCTACCTACTCGCTAAACATTATGTGTAATATGGGCTAATCATTAAATAAACAATAACCCCCGTTACCGCCACATATAACCAAACCGGAAAAGTGATCTTGGCCAATTTTTTATGTCTTTCAAAATCTCCTGACCACGCTCGCACATACGTAAACAACACCAGTGGAATAACAACAATAGATAGTAAAATGTGCGACAACAGAATAAAAAAATATACCAACCGAACCGCACCCTCGCCACCAAATGGCGTGGAGTCGCTTGTCATATGATACAACACATACATAACCAAAAATAAGGCAGATAAAACCATGCAAGATTTCATCAACAACTCATGGCGTTGCCGCTTACCATTCTTAATCGATATCACAGCAGCTACAAGTAAAAGCGCTGTTAAGCCATTAATAGTAGCATAAATAGGCGGTAGAAAAGACAAATCGTAGCCGGGTATTTTTACCATAAAAAGCAAGGCTACGGCCAGGGGTATCGCTACCGACAATACGATGATCCACGTATTTATTGATTTACTTTTTGCTGCAACATTCATCATAGGTACTTCAACTAGTATTAATATTTTTTCAAAATAATCGCAATTTCCATTAATAGTCTATCTATATCTTCACGATCACCGGCAATATATTCACCGCGAATTACACCACCCTTATCAACCAACACCAAGTCATAAGGTTTCTTCAAAAACAAAATACAATTTTTTAAGTAGGCAACATCCATCGGTTCCTCTACCGCG